>JAKEHD010000308.1 GCA_022615215.1 Blastocatellia bacterium | reverse complement strand
GTCCAATTGCAACCTGACTGAGTGCCTACGCTTACCGAGCCAGTGCCGCCGGTTGCCGAAAAGTTCTGACTGCTTGGATTGATAGTGAATGAGCAACCGCCGGATGCGGGGTCTTGAGTGACGGTGAATGTTTGCCCGGCGACGGTCATAGTACCGGTTCGAGGACTCGGATTGGGATTAGAAGCGACCGAGTAATTGACCGAGCCAGAGCCAGAGCCGCTTGCGCCCGATGTGATACTTATCCAGAGCGCATTGCTTGTGGCGGTCCATGCGCAACCGGACTGCGTGCTCACGCCGACATTGCTTGAGCCTCCGGCTGCGGGAAAGTTCTGACTTGTTGGATTGATAGTGAACGTGCAACCTGGCCCTCCACCAGGTGGTTCCTCGGTGGCCAAAAGCCTTCCTCCGGCATATATATACTCTTTAGAGAGAGTGGGCTGAGACTGAGGCGAAGCGGGATTTACGCCTGAGTTTGTGCCTGAACCCAACATCGGCCAGCCGACCGCTATGAGGGTCGCCAGAGAGAGCGCCACTATCAAAGCGATGACAGATAATTTTTTCCTGCTGCCGGATGTAGCGGCGGCGGGTTTGATTCGCTTTCGAGATTTCCTCTTCGACTTCGACATATGCTCTCCTTATGTTCAGGCACACCTCTACTGTCACGCCGAGGGCTGATGGCCCGCGGCGGTTTCCACGCACCAAAGGTTCAGCGAATTTCGGAATGCGGATTGTGGAATGCGGAATTCAGTCTCTTTTAACCACTGACTACACGGATTTCTCAGATATCCTCTGTGTTATCTGTGTTATCTGTGGTCAATATCCCGCAATCCAGAATCGAGAGAGCTTCGAAGCCGTATTTACAAACCTGTCCCTGCAGAGCTACTTCTCAGCCTCGTTTTGCCCTCTATATATTAATAGTATTCTCGACGCCAAATCCTAACCTCTTGTTTTAAATTTTTTTTGTTGCCAGAAACTATTTACAGTGGACTGGCTGATGATATGAGGTCGATAGCGGTCCAATAAAAAGGCCGCCGGAAATAAACCGGCGGCCTGATGCTTTGGGGTTGAGAGAGTGTTAATCGCCAAATCCGGCGGGTGTGATCTCCTGCTTGGGAGTCTTCGCGCTTCCGGGTTGAAGCTGCACGAGCTTGGGCGGCTCCTCTCCATCCTCTTTCAGGATGTGCTGGCGGTAGAGTTTCGCCATTCGCTCGTTCTCCTGTTGCTGTTTCAGGCGCTCGCGTTGCGCGCGGAGCTTCTCTTCGCGCGCGGTCTTGGCTATGCCAAGCTCGTCGAGGTCGTGCTGGACATCGAGAGTGATGATCGCTTCGTCCAGCTTCAACGAGTGCTCCGTGCTGTTTAGATGAACGCTCTTTCCGCCCGCAAAGATTTCGTGACGCCCATGCTCTTCGTACCATTTGGTCAGGGTCGCCGTCATGTGCATCTTCTCGACGATGTTGCGCCATCCCATACCCGTGTTGTAAGCGCAGAAGCTTATCTCGCCCTGCTGCGTCGCATAAGGGATGATGCATCGCTCGGTTCGGCGGAAATCGTAATTGAAGAGATCCTGGAACCACATGCCGGCTATGAAGAGGAAGTTCCAGCGATCCTGCCGCCGTTTCTTAATATCTTCCTCCGTGCGGTCGCCCGATACCTTGCCGTAGTCGCGGCCCGTAGCGCCCCAGGTCTTGTCGAACTTCTGAAGCAGGTCTAAGAGCTTGAAGTGCGTCGGCGCTTTGAACGGGTCGTAGTTTTTCATAAGCGCAAGGGCCATGCCGAATATCGAGAGCCACTTGCCGCGCGCCGCGTCGTTTATCTTCATGATGTCCTTGGAAAGCTGCTCTCCCTTCAAGAACGCAGTCACAGGCACGGACTCTTTGGTCTCTTTGTCGATCATCACGGCCATCCCCACGCCGCAGTTCGGATGGCAGCCGCAGTTCAGCGATCCCCAATCGTTCGCCGGTCCATGCACGAGGTCAGACCAATCGCTGAAAGTCCCCATGAACGAAATCGGGAACCAGTCGCGTGTAGGTTCGCCAAGTCCCGTCTGGTTCTTAACGTCGTGCGCCAGGTGGGAAAGCGTATACCGCTGTGCGTGGCGGCGCTCGTCTGTGATCTCTTCGTCGCGCCCCGTAAACGATACGGGCTGGAACGAGAGAAAGGCTATCTTCCTGGGATTGTCGAGGGCGAACTGAATGATGCGGCCCACCTGTTCGTTGTTGATCCCGTTGAGAATGGTCGTGACGGGCACTATCTCGACGCCCGCGTTGTGGAGGTTTTCGATGGCGCGCAGTTTCACGTCGAAGAGGTTGCCCACCTTGCGATGCTCGTTTGCGGCATTGCCTATTCCGTCGAACTGAAGGTATGCATAACGAAGTCCGGCCTCGGCCGCAAGGCGTGCGAACTCAGGATTTTTGGCGAACTCTATACCGTTCGTGGCCGCCTGCACGCTGTTATAACCAACCTCGCGCGCGTACCTTACGGCGTCTATGAAGTAAGGCGATATGGTAGGCTCGCCGCCTGAAAATTGAACGCTCAACTGGCGGCGAGGTTTGAGTGATATGGCGTTGTCGAGCATCGTCTTTATGTCTTCCCAGGAGAGTTCATGCACGAATCCCACCTGGTTGGCATCCATAAAGCACGGGTCGCACATCATGTTGCAGCGGTTCGTAAGGTCTATCGTGAGAACAGACCCGCGCCCGTACTTGATGGTAGAGCTTCCGTGATCGTGAAGCGTTTCGTCGTTGTGAGAGCGAATATCGCTGCCGGGAAAGACCTCTTCGAGGTGGCGGAAGAAATCCGGGTCCATGGCCATAACGTCTTCGAAGTGCCCGTGCTTGGGGCAATCCTTGACCATGAGAATCTTCCCGTCACGTTCGATTATCTGGGCCTTGATTTCGCCGACCCTCTCGTTGAGCAGTATCTCGTGCGGGAGTTTGCCGTCTACGATCTGCTGTCGAATTTCGGGCACGCACTTAGGACAGAGAGAATCGGTCGTGCGCGGCCATCCGAGAGGCGGCTTGACTTTCTGATATGACTTCAGGAGCGGCTGATCGCTCCAGTTCGGGATGAATCCAGGATTTTGCCGGATGCGGTTGGCCCTCTCGAACACAGCCCATGTCCCGCGAGCCAGGTATGTCAATCCTTTTTCAAAATACTTTATCGGTTTGTACATTTCTCTTCATCTCCTCTATCTGTGCGAAGCTTGCTCGAATTTCCCACCGGCTTCGCTTATGTAATTTCACGTAAAGATTTCTTTCTTCGTCCTTCAACCTGCGCGAATAACCGTCCGGCGCTGGTAAGAACTTCTGTTAAATTCCATAAAGGCCTCGCGGCCCAAAAAATCTCTCTGGCGCGGTAAGGGCCTGGCCCTCCGACGCCGCTCCGGTCTCATTCGGCCTGCTCGATTTGGTACAACTGTTGAATGGCCTGCACCGCCTCGCGCCGCACGGCTCCCTTGACTGCGAGCGTCTGCGGGTCGCGCCAGTTGTCGAATGTGCCCACCTGATTGACGCACGCGACCGTGCAGTAATCTGCGCAGGCTTTCTTCGTGAGATACTCTCTGCGAATGTCCTCTTTCGTGTACTCTTCAAGCGGTATGGCCGGGTAGCCTCTCTGCTGCGAACAATAATGCACAAGCCCGTCTTCGCATACGTAGAGGTAACGAGCGCCCGCGCGGCATCGCCAATCGTTGGGCTTGCCGTCGACGAGGTTCTCCTGAAAACGGTTTACCCGCGTATGGCCTTTCTTGCCCAGCTTCTTCATCTTGAAATAGACTTCACGCTCCAGTCCCTTTAGAGGCTTGAGCGTGCCCATCCCGTCGTGAATGACACCTAGCGAACTCGAAAATCCCAGTTCCACCGCGCGACGGCCGATTACAAGAGCGTCTTCAGGCGTCTTTATGCCGCCGCCTATCACTGAATTGATGTTGACCCTGAACTCGGCAAGCTCGGATAACCATACCAATTTCTTGTCGAGCACCTTGAGGCTCTTCTTCGACACATCGTCGGGCTGCACGTTGTCTATGCTTATCTGAAGATACTCAAGCCCTGAATCGTTGAGTCGCTTTACACGCTCGCGCGTCATGAGATAGCCGTTGGAGATAAGGGCGGTCAGTATACCGTGATGCCTTATCCTTGCGATGATCTTCTCAAGGTCCGGGTGGAGCAAAGGCTCTCCGCCGCTTATGGTGATGGCCGTAGTGCCAAGCTCGGCCAGTTTGTCTACGCGGCGAAACATGACTTCGGTAGGGATGGGCTTTGAGAAGTCATCGAACTCATTGCAATAAGCGCAAGAAAGATTGCAGCGGCGAATGGGAATTATATGGGCCAGCACGGGATGATCTGTAGAAAAAAGTCCCCTGGCCAGAAACTGGAACTCGCGAAAGTAAATTTTCAGTTTGTTCGTAGTTTTCATAGAAAACTTTTCTATAAAAATCCCAAATAATAACAACGGTCTTGCAATTTATTAAAGGACTGCTTAAACATCTGGAACTTAACTAAGTCTAAGAGCAAACTGCATACCTCAATCGGGGAATCTCTGCGCGCCGCAGATTAAAGCGATAACTCGTTCCATATCTGCAAATAAGTAAAGCCGTGCTAAAGGGCGAAAATCGGGTTCATAAATTGGCAACCTGCTTTTGACACAAAAGCAATAGCGCCGAAGGATATAAGGGCGAATAAATGACCCAGGCGATTCCAGGATGACCATTACCCGGTCATTTTGACACGCCCCCCGGCTTGCAGGCCCTTTTTAGCAAATTTAGCGTATAAATCGACGGGATTTTGCGCGACTCATCTTCAAAAAGCTGTGCGCGAATCGGAACCTGACGAGAAAAAGCGGGATTTGCAACCAAGCTTGAAGCAGTATATGACGACAAGGCATAATGGCACAGTTTCGGTTCGAGCGATTCATCAGGAGCAGAAGAAAGAGAGGTCTATGGGCCAGCAAGTTCATCTACTGAATAAATCGTCACGGGTCATATCATATCGCGCGGTTTCCGATGCGAGATCGATTTCGCGCTATAAGCTCGGAGTGAAAGAAGAGTCCACATCTTTTCTCATCTGCATCATTTGCATGCTTGCTTTTGCGATGAGCACCCTGACCGAGACGGTCCCGCAAAACGTGCTTGATTATTACTTGTTGCTTCCTTCTGAATATCTGACGATCGGCGGGAGCGCCGACGAAAGGCTCAAAGCGATCAAAGTCAAAGACGTAAAGAACGGCTATTTGAGAATTGAGGGAGATTGGGAAGGCCACACAGAGGTCGCGCTCTTCCGAAACTCTGACCGCAGCGCGCTCATCGCCGTGTCGGACGTTCATTTCGGGCCGGGACCGGAACAGAAGATGCACTTCTTGCAATACTTGAACGGCCGATGGATCGATAAAACCGAACAGGTGCTCCCTCGCGTCTCGAAAGAGAAGATCGCTTCCGCTTACCTGGCGAAGAAAGGGAGCGAAGACGACGATTTCGGTGATGATGTGCCTCACGTCTATCTGCTCTCTCGCGTCGGCACCACCATTGCCGTCGTGACCGCGCCGGGGTTCACAGCCGTAGAGTTCACCCTTCTTGAATTGAAATGGAAAAACGGCAGGTTTGAAATCGCGGACCCTGCGCCTGCGACTTCTTTCAAAGGGAGATGGACTTTCGAAGACAAGCAGGTGTCATTCGAGTTGACTCTCGAACAGAACGAAAACGAAATCATAGGCACATACTCTTATGTCACTCTTCCGAACGCCGCCAGAATTCGCGAGGGAAGGATTGAAGGGGTCGTGAGAGGCGGCCTTGCCGAAATCTATTTTGAAAATCAAGAGCACGAATGGGAAAGAGGCCGGGCCACTATTACGGCGAGCGGCGCAAACCTGATATGGAAAATAACGGAGCGGCCGAAAGGCGAATCTTTTCTGCCCGGCGAAGCAACTCTTGTGAGAGCGAAGTCGAAGCAGTAATCACATGCAAGCCTGGCAACCGTTCGCAAATCGAAAATCATGGTCATAGCCGATGACGAGCGCACAACGGACATCCTCTATGCGAGAGCAGGCGGCTACATGTTGAAGAACCATTCGGCGAGATTGCTTGAAGCTGTTGACGAAACCGTAGTCGGGTTGCGGGCAACGGGATGGTCACCCGAACCGCTTACATGAAATTTACTGTGCGGTGACTATCACAGACAATACCTCTCTACGCAATCCTTACCCTTCGATCTAATGGTTCAAAGTCCGACGTTCAAGCCATTCTTTCGAGCACAGTGGAACGCCGAAGCGTTTTACTATTGTAAATAATCCAATAAGCTCGCGCGCAGTGGCTCCTTGAAAGTGTGAAAATAATACACCCCATCAGTAACCGGGCTGAAAAAATTACCTGATCCTGGCGGGTGATGCCCCATGTCCGGCTTTTGAAGCCTCTGAAAGCAAGCGCCTTAGCGAAGAGAAAGGTTTTCGCAAGATTTTCCGTGCAAGTGGCACGGTGGTTGCAAACATCAACAATGGATGAGCCAGTTTCAAGTCGGACGACATTATTTGAATGTGGTCTATGTCTGCGGCAGGGGTAGTGGTGATTATAAATATAGGGAGTCGCGACTTCCGCTCGCCGGTCGCCCCTGTGACGAACCTTTAGCCGTACCCAAATGCAGACTTTTATTAGCCGGGTCGGTTCCATTCCGCTACGACATGGGGCCATCCGCGCAAAACAATCTCGGCCTCTTTCTTGAGGCTGCATGGAGGAAGTTATGAACAAACTGTCGATCTTGAAAGCCCCCCTAGTGTTGCTGTGTCTGATTCTGACCACCCCTGTCATGGCCTTTGATGGTATGCAGGATCAAGATCAAAACGCAGATAGCCGCTCGCGCACGGCACAGGTTGCGCCCGGCCAGAAGATGAAGCTCGAAGGCGTGATCGTAGAACGAGGCACTGACAGCTTCATTTTGCGTGACCTGTCGGGATCGGAATACACCGTGCAATTCACAAGCGCTACGGAGGTGAAAGAGAAGAAGAGCAATCCATTCCGTGGTGCCAAAAAATATTCCACCGCTCAGTTGCTCCGCGGCCTCAATGCCGAGGTCGAGGGGCGCGGGAACGGATCGGGCGCTCTGGTTGCCGAAGAGATCAAGTTTACGCAAGACGATATCAGTATCGCTCTCACGATGGATGCTCAGATAGTGCCGGTCGAACGGCGGCTGGGCGAAACCGAGACTCGTCTTTCGCAAACTGAACAAAATGCCGAGCGGCTGTCGGGTCAGGTGGAAGAGTTGAGCCAGGTTGCCAACCTCGCGAAAGGCGGGGCGGCGGCAGCGCAAGAGACAGCCGACGCCGCCATGGATGGCGTAAACAGAACCAACGATAGAATCTCATCTCTGGATGATTACGAAGTGCGGACGAACACGACCATCAACTTCAGGGTCGGAAGCGCCGTGCTTAGTGCTGATGCAAAAGAACAGCTTGATGAGTTCGCATCTCAGATCAACAATGAGAAGGGATTTGTGATCGAAGTTCGGGGATTTGCTTCATCCGATGGCTCTGAGAGTTTGAATCGCCGTCTGAGCCAGCGCCGCGCCGATGCGGTAATTCGCTATCTGGCTGAAAATCACGACATATCTCTGCGGCGAATCACACTCCCGTTCGGCTATGGCGAGGCGATGCCGGTGGCCGATAACTCCACGCTTGATGGACGGAAACAGAACCGCCGCGTCGAGCTGAGGATGTTAGTCAGCAAGGGCATTGCGACGCCCGTGAACGTGGGTCGCCCTGTGAGCGCCAATAATCCATAAAAGGCGCGAGGCAGTGAATTTTAAGGCGTGACCATAAATTCAAACAGGCGCAGCTATCCATCTGGAAGTAAGCAGCAGACCTTGAAGCCGCCTTATCGAATTTATGGTCACGCCTCAATTTTTTTCGGTTGCCTTATAACCTCGACTGTGCCCATAATCAGTTGTCCGAGGTTATGTTTCCTCAGACGAAGGGCAACCGACCGGGGAGTGAGGATTTATAGCAACGTATGTTTGAAATCAGGCTTCCAATATATATGTCGTCTCCGGCGACAGGGATGTGGCAGTAAGTCACAGTCCGTTTTCAATGAGGATTAAGAGGATTAATATGAAATTGCGTATACTCACACTGATCATTTTCATAGCGTTATTGCCGGATTGGTCTGCGCTCGGGGGATACGCGAGCACTCAGCCTCCGACGGATGCCTCACCGAATTCAGCGCAGGACCAGGATGAGGTAATTCGCCTCAGTTCTCGTCTGGTTCTCGTGCCGGTCTCCGTATCGGATGCTTCGGGCCAGCCCGTTCGAGACTTGAAGGTAGAGGATTTTGTGATCGAAGAAGATGGTCGTCGGCAACAGATCGTCGCCCTCGGCGAACCGGGAAAGACGCCCGTCGAGATAGCTCTTCTCTTCGACATTTCAAGCAGCATACATGGCAAGTTCGCATTCGAGCAGCAATCGGCCGTGCGCTTCATCAAAGAGGTGCTGAAGCCCAACGACGCTGTATCGGTCTTTTCGATCGGGATTACGCCCAGGATGGTCAAGGCGCGCACGACGAGCGGCGAAGAGGTCATCACAGGGCTTATGTCGATGGAGCCCTCGAAGGAAGTGACGGCTTTCTTCGACGCTGTGGTACAGGCCGCGCTCTACCTTGGCAGGACCGCTCAGGGGGGCAGCCGTAGCGTGCTTATAGTCATCTCCGATGGCGAAGAGAACTACAGCAAGAACTTCACGCTCGATGACACGTTCAAAGAGTTGCAGAAGAACGATTGTCTCTTCTATTCGATCAATCCGAGCGGGCCGGGAATCATCCTGAACCGGGTCAGCCTCAAGGGGCAGGGCTTCATGGAAGCGATGTCCTCACAGACCGGCGGCAAAGCTTTCCTTCCCGAAAAAATAGAAGACCTCGAAGCTGTTTTCCGCCAGATCACTGAAGAGCTTCAAGCGCAATATCTGTTCGGATACTACTCGGCCGATGAACCGGCCAAAGGCGGATTCAGGCGCATCACAGTGCGCGCGCCCGACAGGCCGGACCTGCGCATACGCGCCCGCCAGGGTTACTATACAAAGTAAGTAAAAAGTAAAAAGGCAAAAGTAAAAAGTGAATGATAACCCGACTGTCATGATTCGGGCGTGAGGCGACTATATATTGGGCGTACATATCGCCGTCGCCTCAATATCCAGTAGGTGAAAGGCGAAACAGAGCTATCGAGAAAATAACTCTTTTGCCTTTTTACTTTCGCCTTTTATCTTTCTACTGCCGAGTAGGCACTTGGAGCTGCACGCCTCTTCCGCCCTCATAGAGTATAGTGAGCGCCCCCTGATGCCCTTTGATGCCTTCGGCGCGGGCGCGTTCGATTTCGAGTTGCAGTTCCAGTTTCTTGAT
>JAKEHD010000307.1 GCA_022615215.1 Blastocatellia bacterium | reverse complement strand
TTTCTCCTGAGCCGATCGGCCAGTCGCGAGCGATGGCGTTCTGAGAGTCGAGTTGCCGCATCCTTTGATTCAAATAGCGATTGAAGGGTGACAGCAGCACGATTTTGTTCGCGCGCTGTGAGAACAATCCGTTCCATTGTAGAGTCACGCCATCGGCAACCTGATATGCGACGGTCGGCATGTGCACACGGCTGTTCGATGACAGAATGTCGCTGAAGTTGAAAGGGGCCAGAATCGCATCCTGTTCTATGCGAGCGAAGGTGTATCCGGCCGTCCAGTCGCCTCGCTCTCTTGTGCGCCTGACCTGAAAGCCCGCCCAGTAACCGTTCTGTTCGTCGTCGATTCTGCTCGACAGATTGCGGACGTAATCGAAGGTAAAGGTCACGGGGAACCGGGAACTCACCTGCCAGGTGAGATCGGCCAGAACGTCGAAGAGATTGAAATTTGCGAGAAGCCCTGTAACATTTCCGTTAGCGTCCCTTATGACACGGTTCGTCGTGCTGAGAGAGATTCCGCCATTGACCTGAGTTTCCGGCGCTCCCAGCGCCTGTAACACCTGACTGGCTCTCACCCAATCATAGTATGCGACGTTGACATTGGCCGACACGGTTGAAGACATCTTCCAATCGGTCTGGAGTTGACCGCCGTAGAGCATGCCGTCTTTGCCGCCGGAGACTTCTTTAAACGGCAACTGGAATGCGACGAGTTTGATCTGTTCGAGGCTCGAATCGGTCTTGAAGTATATCGCTTCGGATGCGCCCTCGAAGTTCAGGTCGTCGTCCCAGACCAACTGAGTGCGACGGAACGTAGGCCCGAACTTGCCTGCCACAAGCTGCACGCCAACGCGGTCGGTCTTCGAGTCGTATCTTATGAAGGCTCTTTCAAGGGCGAAGGGTTTGCGGTCGTAGAAATCCGTTAGCGACTGGTTGCTCGATACAGGGTCGGTAAACGACCCGCTGGCCAGTTTCAGCCCCCAATCGAAGTTCTTATTAATCGCTCCGTCAAGAGCGAGCCGCGCGCGGAATCGAAGGCGATTTCGGTCCTGGCCTTCAACCAGATTGTCGAAGCCCTGATTGCGAAACAGTTCTGCTCGAAAGCGTATGTCTCCGCTCACGCGAAGCGAGCCGAATTTCTTGTAAAGCTCTTCAACCCTTTTTTGCGTCTGGTCCGTTTGCGCGGAGTCATTGCCTGAGGTGATATCGGGTTGCGCGGAGAGGGCAGCCGTGTGCGGCCGGGCGGCGACACTGGCTGTTTGCGGCTGAACCCCTCCCTCACGGTCGGGGTACTGAACTGTATGGTCAGCCGCGTTTTCAGGGCCGCGCCCTTCAAGGATTTCGCGCAGGGCCTGTATCTCGCGTTGTTGACGAATGATTATCTCTTCGAGTGCCCTGAGCCTCTCCTCTACGCTGGGCGCACTTGCGGCGGGGGAACCGGGAGCCGCTTTCTCGTCTTTATTAACAGCGGCCCGATTCGCGTCTTTATCATCGGCGTTGTTCTTCGCGTTTTCGCCCGGACTTTGAGTTTGCCGGGCAATTGATGCTTCGGAGTTATTCGGGCAAGAGAAAAATGCTATCACAAGGCAAAGGATGACTGCGGGTTTGTTACTCATTGAGATTCTCCTTATGGATAGAAGTGATTTCAGTCTGAGCATCGAATTTGGTGAGAGAAGCCTTTTCAATCGGATAATCGATCTTGGAGGTGTGGTCCCTGAGCATTATAGTCGCGTATTTTTCGGGCTACTAAATGTTTTTAGTTCGCAAGCGTCTGCGCGCTGTTACCTGCGAACGAAATGATAGTCGATGAAGACCATATCAAAGTTAAGAAATTCTTCGGCAAAAGTTTTTGTGGCCGCTCGTTCAAGCTTCTTTGAGGCCATCAGTCGGCGAGTATATAAACGATATATTAAGATGATGTGACATACGTGTTAAAATTTTCTTAAATTTCACTTTGATTTCACATAATCTTTTCAAACAGCTCTCGGTCGTTCGCTGATTTCTCCTGCATCGCCCTGCTTCAATAGATCAAATATTTCTTCCTTGTGCGGGCGAACTCCGAAAGCCCCGCCTGCCAGGTAGCCGTTATCTCCGCAGGAGTCTTGCCCTCCTTCAGCGCCGCAAGCGCGCGAGCGTGAGCGAGCAGTCGAATGTAATCGTCGACTTTCCATTCATTCGCATGGAGCCGGTTGATGTGATAGGCGATCTCTATGCCTGCCCTCACAGGACGAAACCCGTCGCGGTTCGTGATGACTATATTCACGCCCCTGCACTCTTCGCCCTTGAACTTCGATTGCTTTGGCGTGAATCGCACAGGCACGAAACGCGCTCCTGCGACGCTCGCGCGGTTGAGCGCCTCAGCGAGTTTCTGTTCATCTATCCAGGGCGCTCCGACCACCTCGAAGGGCGTATCGGTCCCGCGTCCCACAGATAGGTTGGTCGTTTCGAGCAGACCTATTCCGGGGTAGAGCAGAGCCTCAGTGAGGCTGCGCATATTCGGGGAAGGGTTGACCCAGGTGAGCGCCGTCCCGTCGTAATAATCGGCCCGCCGCCAGCCTTCCATCTCTATAACGGTCAGGTCCGCGCCTATCTTGCGCTCTTCATTAAAGAGCCTTGCAAGCTCGCCAATGGTCATGCCGTAGCGCACGGGGATTGGATGATAAGCCGTGAATGAAAATGCCGGTTGAGGAAAAGAGTCTTCCTTTTGAGCAGTCAGTTCGTTATCTGCGACCGGGCCTTCTATGTCATAGCCGTTGATGGGATTGGGGCGGTCGAGCACGACGAATTTTATTTTGTTCTTCGCCGCTTCCTCCATAGCGTATCCACAGGTCGTGATGTAAGTGTAGAATCGCGCGCCCACGTCCTGTATGTCGAAGACGAGCGTGTCTACGCCGCGAAGCATATCAGCAGTAGGCCGCCGCCTGTTTTTATCATAGAGGCTGTAGACGGGAAGCCCCGTTTTTTCATCGCGCCCGTCACTGACGTGTGTGTCTTCGGTCCCGCGCAAGCCATGTTCGGGTGTGAAGATCGCAACCAGCGTCAGGTTCTTCGCCTCGGCAAACACATCTACTGTAGAACGGCCCGCGCGACTCCGGCCCGTGTGATTGGTTATGAGTGCGACCCGGCGGCCGTCGAGTTGTTTGAAGCGGTCGCGTTCGAGCACGTCGAGTCCCGTCATCACAGGATGGAGCAGCCCTGATGGCGCGCTCCGATTGAGAGATGCGCGCGGCGACTCAACATGTATAGGCGCGTTCAAAGAGCCGAAGACCTGCGCGTGAGGCGGAGCGGTTATGGCCCCGGCCATTATCGAAGCGACAAACGATCTGAGCCGCGTGATGCCGCCTCGCCCGTCCGGGTGTACGCGGTTCGTGAGCAGAATGACGAAGGTCTGGCTCGCAGGGTCAAGCCAGAGGCTCGTGCCTGTAAATCCGGTGTGGCCGAATGTGCCTACGGGGAAGAGGTCTCCGCGGTTGGCGGAAAAAGATGTGTTTATATCCCATCCTATGCCGCGCATCTGCGAAGTGGGCAGAGAATGCGCGCTCACCATGCGCTCGACCGTGTAGGGCGCAAGCACGCGGACGCCGCCGTACTCGCCCCCGTTGAGAATCATCTGACAGAAGACGGCCAGATCATCTGCGGTTGAAAACAGCCCTGCGTGCCCCGCGACTCCGCCCATCTCATAAGCTCGCGGGTCATGCACCTCGCCGCGCATCCATCGGCCTTCGCGCATTTCAGTCGGAGCGATTCGGTTATAAGTTCGCTCTAAAGATCGTAAGGCTTCGGGACTTAAAGTGCCTCCAAAACGAATTTTGTTCAGAAAGTTTATGCCGAAGAAAGTCTCTTTCATGCCGAGAGGCGCGAATATATTCTTCGCTGCGAATTCATTTAACGGCATCCCTGAAATGCGGCGGATGATCTCGGCGGCCACTATGAATCCCACGTCCGAGTAGACGAACCTTGTGCCCGGCTCATAGCTCGGATGCAGATTGTAAATCTCTTCGAGCGGATCGATCTTCACTCCGACATAGTCGGCGATTTCATTATCGGGCGGCAGCCCCGCGCGATGTGTGAGCAGTTGCTCGATGGTTATGCGCTCTTTTCCGAACCTGCCGAATTCGGGGATGAATTGGGCTACGGGGTCGGCGAGGCTCAACCTTCCGCGCTCGACCAGAATTATTATCGATGTAGCGGTCGCAACGACCTTTGTGAGCGATGCGAGGTCGAATATAGTGTCTGCGGTCATCGCTTCGCGGCGAGGCGCAAGGGCGCGGTCGCCGAACGCCTTGCGATAAACTATGCGCCCCTTACGCCCTACGAGCACGACCGCACCCGGCGTCTCTCTGCGGCGGATCGATGCAAGCACGGCTTCATCTATTCGCGCGAGCCGCTCTGAAGACATGCCTGCTGATTCGGGCGAGGCGGGGGTGAGCCGCCCCGCGTTTTGCCGGGAGAAAGCAAACAAAGGAACAAGCAAAGCTACGATCAGGAGCGCAGCCGGAAGCTTTGACGAGGAGAGGCGAGGATGGTTGATGATTTTGCTCATTTCCAAACTCCTACATGCGAGGCGAAATGGTTCGCTCAAATATCTGCAATCTCAAACCTCGGTCGAATCGCGGACGGTCTTCTGTCTACGGCCCAGGAGCCAACCGAACAGGGTCACACCGGCCGCATAAGCGATTATGATTGCGAGGTCGAGCGTGTGCAATTGCATCGGTGAAGCATTTTAACAAGGATGTGCGCGATGTGAAGGGCAGGGCTGAGTGTGGGAGGTATCTACGCGGAGTGATTCGTGTACTCGTGATTCGCCCGTACTCTTATCGCAAACCCACGCCCGCGTAATAACCTTTTCGGTATCTGACGCGCAGCCGCTTGAATTCAGGGTCATCAGCCGGCGGTGTCACCTTGACTTGAAGCGAATGCCATTTGCCGACTTTTTCAGGCTTCGAGGGCTTGAACTTCAATGTGTATTGGTTGCGCAATTCTGCTGCTACAACTTCAAAAGCATATTTGATTTGTTCCCTTTTTTGCGGGAACAAGGCGACCCCGCCGCTCATCTCCGCAACCTCTTCCAACACATCGCGTCCGAACCCCTCTAAAGGGTCCATGGGTTCCCGTTTTACCCCTGACAGGCTGATGGCGTATACCAATATATTGGCTTCTTTCAATAGGCGTCGGATATCTCTCAAGTAGTACCTTGAGACACTATCTTGCCCGTCGCTAAGGAGAACGATGACACGCTTCGAGTTTGGCCCGAGCAGAGATTTTTCTATGCCCATATAGCAGGCATCATATAGTGCTGTGTAGCCTCTCGATTGGGGCGAACGAATCTTGTCGAGTAGCGAATTTCTGTCGCGGGTATAATCCATCAGCAGGACAGGGGTTTCCATGAATCCCAGCAGGAAATATTCGCTGTCCTTATGGTTGCTCGCCATGAAACGAGCAAGCCCTTCTTTGATATAACCGAATATTTCATTAGCGATGCGATCACTACCTCCTCTTATCGAATTCGACAGGTCGAGCAGAATGCCGACATTCATCGGCACACCATTTTGAGCGAAGAAGGTAAACTCACGGGGCGACTTGTTATCGAGCAGAGTGAAATCTTTCTCAGTCAGCCCGGCAAGATGCTTGCCTCTATTATTCGTCACCGTGACGGTGAGCGTTATGACATCCTCGGCTGGAGCAGTCGCGGAAACTTGCTTTGTGCGATCAACGGTTTCACGAGCGATGATGAATTGAGGAACGACGAGCGCCGACAGGCATAAGAGCATGAGTCGGGCTGTGCGGGATGAGGTGAGTTTCATGTCAACCTCCTGTATTTTGCATTTGAGCCTTATGCAGGAAACAAAATATCGAAGAAGAAAAATTTTGTCCCGCTCGCCGTTTATCTTAACGCCGCGAACTTCTCAGGCGGCCTTCGGTGTTTCGTCGCTTGCTCGTAAGCGTAAACGTACTTGATCAAAACCGGTTCAGTGAAGAGCCTGCCCACGAATGTCATTCCCGCAGGCAGATTGCTGTCAGTAAATCCCATAGGCACTGTGATGGCCGGAAAGCCCGTATGCGGCGACAGGTACTGGCTGTTGTCTCCCGCAGGACTCTGGAGGTCGCCTACTTTCCTCGGCGCATTGCTCCACGTGGGATAGATAATCGCGTCCACGCGGTCTTTCTCCATCGCTTTCAAGACGGCTTCGCGGAAAGCTATGTTGCGCGGGTCGCTGTATAGATCGAGGCAGGGCGGGTTTCTCTTTTCAGGCGGCACGTTGACTTCAACCGCGCGCTTCAAACGGGTCTCTATGTAAGGCGAGTACAACCCCGATTGGACCACCTCGGAGAGATTCTTATAAGGCGCGCGCTCGCCTAGCGAAGCCAGGTAGTTATTCACATCGTGATGGAACACGTCGCACCATATATTCTTTATCAACTCATCGTACTCAGGCACCACGAATGGATCGATGATCTCAGCGCCAAGACTCTTCAAATCCGCGATGGCTTTTTCCATCAACGCCTTGATCTGCGGATCGGTGGTCGCCGTGTCTATGTACTTCCTGAAGACGCCGATGCGCGCGCCCTTGAGACCTACACGGTCGAGGAACTGTGTATAGTTTTTCTGCGCCTTGCCTTCGGAATGTTTCGTTATGGGATCGGCCGGGTCGTAACCGGCTACCACTTCGAGCACACGCACGGCGTCTTCGAGCGTCCGCGTTATCGGGCCGCCTATGTCGTTGCGGAGGTAGAGCGGGATGATTCCATCGCGGCTCGTCAGCCCCATAGTCGAACGGATTCCGACAAGGCAGTTGTGCGAAGACGGGCCTCTTATGGAATTACCCGTATCGGTCCCAAGTCCCACAGCGCCGAGGTTCGCAGCCACCGCCGCAGCCGTCCCGCCGCTCGACCCCGCAGGCACTCGCTCAAGGTCGTAAGGGTTGCGCGTGATCCCTGCGATGGAACTCACGGTCACGTAAGGGCTGAAGGCCCACTCGGCCATGTTGGATTTCGCAAGCACTATGGCTCCCGCCTCACGAATCTTTTTCACCTGATATGCGTCATCGGGCGGGATGGAGCCTTTCAACGCAAGCGAGCCGCCGGTCGTCTGCAAGCCTGCGGTGTCGTAGTTGTCTTTGACTATCACAGGGATTCCATGCAGAGGGCGGAGTTTGCCCGTGCGTTTGAATTCCTGATCGAGTTTATCGGCTTCGGCAAGTGCGTTCGGGTTTACGACGACAATGGCGTTGAGTCTCGTTGATTGATCGTAAGCCTCTATGCGCTTGATGTAGCTTTCGACCAGACTGCGGCAGGTGACACGGCCTGAGCGAATGGCCTGATGGATTTCAGCGATGGTCGCTTCTACAAGTTCGAACTTGCTTTGATTGCTTTCAGCCATACGCCAGCCGGGAAAGAAGACGAATGTTACGATAAGGAGAATGGCTATAGATAATCTGCTCTTCATCATCGATTCTCCTTTTTCGAGGACCGTTGTCGGACGCCCTTCAGAGCGCCTTCGATAAGATTGTAAGCCGCCCTCCGCGATACGCCTTCGGGGTCGCGTTCATTCGCAGGAGTCGAGGCTATCCCTAAAGCCGCAACCTTATCGTACTTGAACATTTCGGTCAGCGCGGCGGCCAGTTCTCTGCTCGTAGGCCCGTCAGGCACGGTCAGCGGGTGGCCCGGCACTTCCTTGGGGTCGAGCACGTCCATATCGACATGGACGTAGATTATGTCAACTGCCTCAGAGAGCCTGCGCATTTGCTGATGGAGGTTTGGGGATAGCGAGCGTATGTCAGCGACCGTCAGCTTCTGTATCTCGGATTTATCGATCAGTTCACGCTCAAGCGGATCCAGATCTCGCGCGGCTGCAAGCACTATGTTCGCGGTCGGAAGAGGCGGCTCAAGTTTCGATTTGAGGCGCAGGTTCTTGAGCGCAAGTCCCGCCGATACGGCAACGGGCATGCCGCCGAGCATGCCGCTCAGAGTGGTCTCAGGCGTGTTGAAATCTCCGTGCGCGTCTATGAAGACGAGAGCGACTTTTTTCAACCGGCCATCTGCGCCGGAGTGTTGAAGCCCGCCTAACACGCCTAAGAGCGATGTGCAGTTCGCCAGAAGTCCTACGGACAGAAATCCCTCTTTGTAATTTCGAGAGACCATCTCTGCGAGATGTCCGTTGGCGAGTCCCATGCGGTGCCATTCGCCGTACTGTTTCCGCTCTTCGGGCGTGAGGGCGACGGTCTCGATTGGTTTCAGATTCGCCCCTGCGCGTTCGAGCGATTCTTTGATCCCGCCCTGTTCGAGATAATCCGGCACATCCGAAAGCTCCTCGACATTTCGAGCGCCGCTGTAAGGCATCTTCACAAGGGCGACCCTGACCTTGCCGTCCTTCACATAGACCTGAGCGGCTGCGGGCTTGCCCTGAGCCTGAGCAGCGACGGCCTTCCCCACGATCTGCTGACAGGGCAGGCTCGCCAGATAGAAAAACATAGCGAGGGTTAAAAAGGTTTTCGTTTTCATTCAGCCACCTCTTGATTCTATACTGCGCGCGGGAGGAATTGACAGTTTCCCTCAATCTCATGAATGCGCAAGCGCCAGCAGGCAGGATGCCTGCGCTCTCAGGAAAAACTCCCATTACCCCGCGCGCAGTATACAGTTCGATTCAGGCTGCTCGCGCGGGCCTATCAAGAAAAAGTGAAAAACCTCGATGCGCTGAGCTTCAATCGCTTGAGGCGCGAGCGGATACCGGTCACACCCCGGCGCTCTTCCATCTCTGCGAATATCGAATACGCCACAGGCGTGACTAGCAATGTCAGCAGCAAACACAGGCTCTGGCCGCCTATGATCGTCACCGCTATGGCCGAACGCTGCGCCGAACCCGCGCCTATCCCTATCGCCGTCGGGATCAATCCCGCGACTATTGACAACGTCGTCATCAGTATCGGACGGAGACGCACATGATTCGCCTGCAAGATGGCCTCGCGCGCCGGGACTCCCTGTTCGCGCAGCTTGTTCGTGTAGTCGACCTGGAGTATGCCGTTCTTCTTCACTATGCCGAGCAGCAACAGCACGCCGAGCGCGCTCCACAGATTCAGCGTCCTCCCCGTGAGCCACAGCGACAGAAGCGCGAACGGAATTGAAAGCGGCAGCGAGAGCATTATCGTGAACGGGTGCAGGAAGCTTTCGAATTGCGCCGCGAGCACCATGTACATGAATATCGAGGCGAGCAGGAACGCGATTATGAGATTCGTAGTCGTTTCGTCCAGTATCTTGACCGCGCCCGTAAAGCGATAGCTGTAGCCGGGCGGCAGGCCCACTTTTTTAATCACGTCTCCGACAGCGCGGGCCGCCGCGTCGAGCGGGAAGTCGGGCGCATTGTTGGCATTCACGGATACCTGAAACTGTCGATTGTGTCGCTCGATTCTCGAAGGGCCGCGACCCGGTTCTATGGTTGCCAGGCTGTCGAGCCGGACCTGTCCGACCTTCGATGAGGGTATCATCAAGCGCGACAGCACCTCGCGGTCCTTCTGCTGTTCGGGCAGCAGTTGCAGAGTCACGTCGTATTGCTCGTCGCCCTCTTTGTAAGTGGAAATCTGATCTTCGCCCGCGATCATCAATCGAACTGCGCCGGCAACATCAGAGGCGCGCACGCCGAGGTCGGAGGCGCGCTGGCGGTCTATCTTTATCTGAAGCTCAGGGTTGTTGAGGCTCAGTCCCGCTTCCACGTCTAACAGGCCGGGAATGTTGCGCATCCCTTCGGCTATCTGCTTGGCGATCTCTGCGGCCTTTTGAAAATCGGGACCGAGTATCAACGGACGCACCGGAAAATAAGTCTCGCCGCCGCCGAGCGCCGAAGGTATGACTATTTTATTTCGCAGGTTCGGGTACTCGGCCGTGATTTCGCGTATCTTAGCCGCGACTTCGAGATTTGTCGTCTCACGTTTCGAGATGTCGACCAGGCGGACGTATATGTGATTGTGGCTCGCGAGGCCCTCGTGAATGTAAGGGTTGACGAACTCGACTTCGGGAAGTTTCGCTACCCGTTCGGCGACCTCAAGCGCAAGCCTGGAGGTGCCCTCCATCGAAGTGCCTTCGGGCAGGTTCATAGACATAATGAATTCGCCCTGATCGTCGGGCGGAATCCAGTCGCGCCCGACCATCGCATTGAGCGGAAAGGTCAGTGCGAATGTCGCGAGCGCGACCGCAACGACGACCGCTCGATGATCGAGCGACCACGCGAGCAATCTGTTGTACGTGCGGTCTATCCATCCGAAAAACCGCACATCCTTCGACGTATGCTCTTCTGTTTTTTCGTCTTCAGACGCCTCTCCGTCTTCCGCATCGTCTCGCTTATGGGCCAGGCGCTTGAGCATACGCGAGGTGAGCATGGGCGTAAGCGTGAAGCTCACTAGCATAGAGACCATGACCGCAAATGCCATAGTCCATCCGAACTGATTCACGTAGCGCCGCGCATAGCCCGTCATGAAGGCTATAGGGACGAATATAATCACGAGCGAAATCGTAGTGGCGACGACCGCGAGCGTTATCTCTTTCGTGGCCTCTATGGCTGCGCGCCTCGGTTCGTAGTGCTTCTCTTCGATATAACGCACAATGTTTTCGAGCACGACTATCGCGTCGTCTATGACTATGCCTACGGCCAGCGTGAGCGCGAGCAGCGTCATGTTGTTGAGCGTGAAATCCATCGCCTTGAGCAAGGTGAAAGTGGCTATGATCGAAGTCGGGATGGCGAGGGCCGCAATTATGACCGAGCGCAGGTTGCGAATGAAGAGCAGCACGACGAGGCTTGCGAGCAGGCTGCCGAACAGGAGATGTTCCTGAAGCGAAGCGACCGACGCATTGATAAAGACCGACTGATCGCGGATTATTCGAATCTTCACGCCCGGAGGCAGAGTCTTTTCTATCTGCTGAAGCTTCTTCTTCACCTCCTCGATGATCTTGACTGTATTAGTGCCCGACTGCCGCCGCACTTCGAGCGACACAGCCTCTTTACTCTCGAACATATTCCAGGTGCGCGGTTCGGCGAAGCTGTCTTCCACACGGCCGAGGTCTTTGACTCGAATGGGCACGCCGTCGACGTTGCTGACTATAACGTCGCTGAACTGGCTGATGGCGTCTATGCGTCCGAGCGTGCGTATGCCGACTTCCGTGTCGCCGCGTATGATGCTCCCGCCCGGTATCTCCACGTTTTCACTTTGAATCGCGCGCTCCACCTGATTGATCGTGATGCTGTAGGCGTTGAGCTTTTCGGCATCCATATAGACGCGAATCTGGCGTTCGCGCGCGCCGTTGAGGCTGACCTCGCCCACGCCGTCTACGGTTTCGAGCGCGCGCTTGACCTGTTTATCGGCGATCTCGGTCGTCTCGCGCAAACCCTTGTCGCTTGCCAGCACGAGCGATATGACGGGGTCTGAATCGGGGTCGGCTTTTTGAATCACGGGCGGCAGGATGTTGGGCGGCAGGCGGCGGAGCGCGCCTGCGACCTTTTCGCGCACGTCCTGAGCGGCGCTCTCGATTTCGCGCTCCAACACGAACTGGCATCTTATGCGGGCGCTGCCTTCCGTGGCATTGGAGGTAAGCTCGTCGAGACCGCTTATGGTGCTGACGGCTTCTTCCAATGGGAGCACCACCTGAGTCATCACCTCTTCGGAGGTCGCGCCGGGAAGTCGTATGTTTATGGTGACTGTAGCGGGGTCGGCTTTCGGAAAGAGGTCTACGCCGAGGTTGCGGAATGAAAAGATTCCGAGCACGACCAGAAAGCTTATGAGCATGACGGCGAAGACGGGCCGCTTCACGCATACTTCAGCAATTGTCATTCGTTTGGCTCCGGGATATAGCTTGATTTTTCAAATCAATTTACAACGATTGAACCTTTTTTGGAGTGCTGCGACTTGTCGCAGCTTTCTAAAGTCGTGACGTTTTCGTCTACGATTTGTCACCGCGATGCGTCCACAAAAGACATACTGGATCACTCTATCGTCGCAGCCTGAAAAGCGGTGACAAGTCACCGCACTCCATAGAGCGCTGGCCCGTATATACCTTTGCAAACTTGCGATCTCGCCTATTGCGCGATCTGTATGGTCGCGCCGTCTTTCAGCGATTGACCTTTAAGGGGTAGCGCGATGCGCGTGCCTTCCGTTATGCCTTCGACTATCTCAACGTCATCGCCTTCGCGCTCGCCGAGTTTGACCTCGGTCTCCTTCACGGCGTTTCCCTCGACAACGAAAACCTTGTAGACGCCATAGACATAAAGCAGCGCCTCTTGAGGTACGAACAGAGCGGCTTCCACGTGATTGGAAGGGATGACGGCTTTCACGAAGAAGCCCGGCTTGAGCAGCGCCTCGCGGTTTTCGATCAGGGCTTCGACCTCGAACGAGCGCGTTTGCTGATCTACGGACGGATTTATGCGCGTGAGCTTGCCCGTGAAAGTGCGATCAGAGTATGCCTCGACCGATATGGTAACAACCTGATCCGTGCGAACCCACGCGGCCATCTTTTCAGGCACTTTCAATCGCACACGCAAAGGGTCCGTGTTGACGATGGTGATGACGGGCGTCTGGACTCTGAGGTACTGACCCTGAGTGACTGTGCGCTCTTTGACGTGGCCTGCGAAGGGGGCGCGAATCACGGAATCGGCCACCTTCTTTTTCGCAAGGGCGGTCGTGGCGCGCGATTGCGCGAGTTGCGCGCGAAGGTTTTCGACAACCTGAACCGACAGGTCATAAGCGGCTCGCGCGGCATTATAACGGGATTCGGCTTCGTCGAGATCCTGGCGCGGCATGAGTCCCTGCTCGAAAAGTATCTTTGCCCGGCGATATTTCTGCTCGGCATCCTTGAGGTCGGCCGAAGCCCTTTTAACTTCTGCGGCGGCGCGCACGTCTTTCAAATCCTCTCCGTCTTCGGCAAGTCCAAGGCGGGCGCGCGCCTGACGGAGCGCGGCCTGCTGGTGTTCGAGCGTCAGTTCAAGCTCTGCGGGCGACACCTTGACCATAGGCTGGCCGCGAGCGACGCGGTCTCCCACGTCTACGAAGACGCGCTCGACCTTGCCCTCGACTTCGGAACTCACGGATACCTCTTCGTAAGGGAAGAGCGAGCCTACGGATTCTATATTCCGGCGGGTCTGCCTGGGATTGACCTGAATTACGCGGACGGGCACGGCCGCCTGTGCAGCCGTCGAGTCGGACTGTTTGCCCGCTATCTCTTTCGAGCACGAAGCGAAAAGCGAGAGCGTGCATGGAAGCATTGCCGATAGGATCAATCGCGCGATCACCGAAGCGGCGCTCCGCATCAGTGCCCCCAATAAAATGTATTCATTCTGCGGTCTCTTTGCCGTTTTATCAATCATCGAATCATTCCCGGAAATATTGGCGATAAAGATTTCTTTCTCGAAAGATTTCTTTCTCGAAAGATTTCTTTCTCGAAAGATTTCTTTCT
>JAKEHD010000306.1 GCA_022615215.1 Blastocatellia bacterium | reverse complement strand
GATTATCTCGAAAAACGGCGTCTCCCTAATGCATGCAGGCAAGATGCCTGCGCTCCCAGGCCAGACATCTCTCTTTGTCAACCTACTTTGCAACAGCCCTGCATTGATTACGAGGGGCGTTATTAACAGTGATAAGACTTTGAATCACGTCCACTCCCAACTCGCGGGCGTGTTTGTTGGCCGTTGCCATTGCACGAGCCAGTGAAACGGCGATGTCATCCTGAAGCACATCTTCTGTGAGCGTTGCAGTCATGATTTAATTTCGTCCTTTTGCCGCTCGTTCGACGAACGATTTGTTTTCAATTTTTGAATCCGAGTACCTGCTCTCTTCCCCGAGCATCTTCAAAGCCGCGTCGACAGGGATGCAGAACGCGATGTCCTGCGCGCTGCCTACGTTGGCGGTCAGAATCCCTATCACTCTGCCCCGGCGGTTTAGGACCGGCCCGCCGCTGTTGCCGTTGTATGCTCGCAGGTAAAGTTGTATGAAATCCCGACTGACTCGGCTCACCACTCCTGTCGATAGCGATGTCTCCAACCGATCATCCCCCGTGCGCCGGAGCAGGTCCATGCCGAGCGGATAACCTATGACCGCAACCTCGTCGCCCTGCTTCGTGTGCTCAAGGTCCGATTCCAGACCGTAGATGATGGAGAGGTCCGAAGGCGGGTCTATTTTCAGTATGGCCAGGTCCGTCTCCGCAGTCTCTGTGAGTCGGTGTACGGTGGCCGTGATGGCCTCTTCGCTTTTCTGTCCCGGAAAGACCACTTCAATCTTCGTTGCGCGCCCTGTGAGTCCCGGTGCCGGTTTATTGTATTCCCAGTCGCGGACAACGTGGCGATTGGTCACTACGAGGCCGTCGCGCGAAACGACGAAACCGCTCCCCGTGCGCGCATAAGCGATGGTCACATGCCCGTTTGCTTCCACGAGTTCGAATTCCGTGCGAATGAAGACCACGGCCGAATGATTTCGCGCGGCCACGGCCGCAAAGCTCATCTCTCCGCGCCTGGACGGATCGAGCCTCGGAGAGAGCCAGATGCCCGCGACCGCTCCAATGGCCATTGCTGCCACGAGAGCGACGATCAACCAGCGGTTGCTTATGCGATTATGAAACGCGCGCTCGACCAGTTTTTCGACCGCGCTCTGGCTCATGAGATGATCGTTATCTGAAACATGAGCGGCGGCCGCAATCTCTCCATCGCTCTCTATTCCTAAGCGAAGAAGCGGGCCGCCCGCGCCGAATTCCAGCAGGTCGTCTTCGTGTATCTCGCTCGTTATGACACGGCGGCCGTTTATCATAGTTCCATTGGTGGACCCCAGGTCGTGCAGGACGAAGTGATCGCCCCTGCGCCTTATCTCGGCGTGATGGGATGAAACGCGCCGCTCGTCGTCACCCAGGCAGAGCATATTGTCGGGCGCGCGCCCTATCGATATAGTGTCGGCGTCGAATGTTTTGCGCTCCCCTTTTCTGGGGCCTATCAGATGGGTGAAGGTCGCCTGCATATCCGTAACCTGATCCTCGGAATCGGAGCTAACCGGCGCGAAAAGATTGTAAAGGATAGAAACCTCGCCCTACAAGATGGCGATAATTCTAAGAAGATGTGAGTTCGATTATTCGTTCATCGATAAATGCCTCTTTCCCGCGCTCGCCCGCTTCCGGTTTCAGATGAATCAGAAACTCGCGGTTGCCTTCGGCTCCAAGTACCGGCGATTCCATCAAATCCAGGGCGCAGAGGCCTGTCGCCTCGGCAGACTTCCGCACTTCTCTGAGCACGCGGCGATGTTTCATCTTATCTGTGACGATGCCGCCCTTTCCGACTTCGCCTCTGCCGACCTCGAACTGAGGCTTGATGAGGGCGATAACGTCTGCCTCATCCGCGATGACGCGCTTCACGGCGGGCAATATCTTGTCGAGTGAAATGAACGAAACGTCGACAGTCGCAAGATCGAACCTGACGGGGAACGACTCCCGCTCCAGATTGCGCGCGTTCACGCCTTCCCGCACCTCTACGCGAGGGTCACTGCGTATTCGCCACGCGAGTTGATTGCGACCGACATCGACCGCCCATACGCGCGCCGCTCCATGTTGAAGCAGGCAATCGGTAAAGCCCCCTGTCGAAGCCCCAACGTCTATGCAGTTCTTTCCTTCAGGAGCGATGCGGAAGCGATCGAGCGCGGCTTCGAGTTTGAGCCCCCCCCGGCCGACGTAGCGAAGCGACTCGCCCTTTATGCGTATCTCGGCATCCGGGGCGATCAATTGACCGGGCTTATCTGCGCGCTGGTCGCGCACGAGCACCTGTCCCGCGAGTATCATCGCCTGTGCGCGCGCACGGCTTTCGGCAAGCCCGCGTTCGAATACTATTTTGTCGAGGCGCTCTTTCTTCATGGTCGGTCGCCCGTTGTCAGTCGTCCGTTGTAAGAAAGAAGGGTAACACTGAAGATGTGATATTGTTTAGAGTCCACGCTTCAGCGTGCCGGTCTCGCAGCCTGAAGATTCGGCTCTCAACTTTGTCATTTCCAACAATGAACAAAGGACGACGGACAACGGACATTTCAGCGTTTATACCGACGGTTGCCGATCTCGTTGAGCGCCTTCGCTATCGAGCGTTCGTCGGGCGGGCGGCCGTCTGCGAAAGCGAATACGTGTATGTGATTGCGGCTTTCTCTGAGGGCTTCGACGCGGCCCGTTGCTTCGAGGCCGGCTATCACGGCCATCAAGTCGCTCTGCTCGGCTGCGGTCATATAACCGTCGTAGATGTCGAAGGCCAATCCCGTAGTGTGAGGCGGGACCGCTATTTGAGTGGCGTTCTTGTTGGTCGCGCCCAGATGACGTTGATACTCTTCGGTTCGCACGAGCGAGGTCACGGGCAAGGGACGGCCCGATTTCTCACGATACGTGCGGCTGATCTCCATTATCAGGTCGCGGGCTTCGGGCCTTATGAAACTGAGTAATCGCGCCTTGAGCCGCTTGCGGTCGGGCGGCGCGTTCAGGTTGTAGGACTCGCCTTTGAAATCGGCCGCAAGGCTTGCAATGGCTTCGTGCTCGGAGAGGAGCATTTTGCGGCGCTCAGGATCATTATAAAAATGCGCGAGCGATTTTTGAGTCTTACTGATCTCGATTGAATTTTTTCTGGCCTGAGTGATTTGCTCTTGCAGTGCTCGGCGTCCGTTGCGGTCATGGCGCGAGGTCTTCTTTAATTCCTTCGACAGGTCGGCGATCTTCGATTGAAGCTCCGTGATCGTTTCAGTCAGTCGCCCGTATTCTATTTCGAAATCTTCATGGCTTGCAAAGAGCGTTATCTCTTCGCTCGTTGCACGGTCGAAGTGAGTGAACCGTCCGTCGTTTGCGCTCTCCCCGACTCCGTAGAGGACGTAATGCTCGCCGAGCGGCTCCATTTCTACAAGCTCTTCGCTTCGTATCATCCCGATCAGTTCGACGTAATCGTGAGGAATGTTGTACCTGTGCTTGCGCCATTCGGCCACCTGCACGGCCAGGAAACGGCGGCGGTCGCTGTAGTGCTTCAACTCGCCGGGAACTTCGACCTCGGCTTTTCGCCCCGCAGGCTCGCCCCTGTTCTCTTCGACCTTGTGCAGGGCTTCTTCCAGAGGAGAGGTTCTGGCTTCGGCGGACGGGGGCGCAATCGTTTCGCCCGGCCCTCTTTTGCATCCCGCAAGCAGCAAGGCCGCGAGGAAAATGATTGCCGTTAGATTTATAGCCGTCAAGCCATGTCTTGTGAACGACTTCGCTCGCATCATTACGTGACCGCTTCCTTAAATAGAATACCCGACCTGTAAACTATCGCAACACAAATTCGTATAAGGATTCTGACAAAGAGAGACGTGATGAGATACTTGATGGAGATCGATTCGGCATCCGGTAATTGCGCGGAGTCCGGGAGAATGATATTTTTCTGTCGATCCTGATGAGCTTGATCGGGGGCGAGGACGAGAAGTGATCGAGCATTGAAAGGAGGCGAGATGTTCTGTCCGAAATGCGGAAACGAAGCGTTGGAGAACCAGAAATTCTGTAAGGCATGCGGGACCAATTTGCACTTGATTTACGGCGCTCTCGAAAGCGAAGGCAGCGGTAAAGGGCCGTTCGGGATAGATGTCGAATCGCTTGCAAAGCAGGCCAAAGAATTCGCCGATAGCTGGAAAACCGGCTGGGGCGGGTCGGGGATGGCCGTCGTTCACACTCATCACCGCGCCACCAAACCTGTCGAGAAAAAGGTCGAACAGAAGGAACAGCAACGAATGCCCAAGCCGAAAGAATGGCTCCCCTATTCCTGGCAGCACAACCTGAAGCACGGCCTCATAAGCCTGTTTTCGGGCGCGGGTTTCGGCGCTCTACTCTATTACCTCGGCCGGACTGCCATAGAAGCCGGCACCGTCAAAAGCATCGAAGAGGCGGCCGGCAGAACAATAAACGGCCTCGAACAACTTCTCGCTATTATATGGCTCCTGGCGGCGATACCCGTTCTCAAGGGCATAGCGCAAATCATATACGCCGCCTTCTTTGCCGAATCCATGACCACGCTGGCGGATCGATTCGTGCCTAAATCTTCGACTGAGCGAAACACAGCGCCGCAGGCCGTAGAAGACGTTCCACCCTCTTTCCGGTCGGCCCTTGAGGAGCCTCCTCCGAGCGTCACCGAGCATACGACCAAGATATTTGAGAACTCGCAACCTGCGGCGGAGCGGGAGACGCAATAGGGCGGCGAGAATGATGAGAGAGCAGCACGCGTTCTTGTGCCAACTCTTGCGCTTGCAGTGAGGAAATCCTTCTGCCGCAATCATCACGGTTTTTTATTTCGATGCAGGCGCTGTCGCTGGTCGTTTGGGAAAGATGATCTCTTCTACTTCGAAGGTTTTGATCGCTTTTGTCGTTTCAACCTGACCCGATGCGGTCGCCCCGCCATGCATGCTTGAAAAATATGGCCCGCGCCCCGTTCTCTGATCCATCAATATCTGAGCTATATCATCGGGATTGCCCTTGCCTGAGCCTCCGGCTATGAGCGTTCCCGCCTCGACGGTGATATTGGTTTTACCGGCCTCTTTTATTCCCGGAACCGGTATCGCCCAGTAATAGTCATTCGCCTGTCTAATAACCACTATCGCCGCGTGGTCGGCCTTCAGCTTTTGGATAGTCGCTCCGACGCCTTCGGGCGCGCGTGCGGTATCCGAACATGCGGTTGATAGAATGGCCAGAAAGACAGGCAGCAGCCAGGTTGGTAAAGTCTTCATGTTTTATTCCTCTGCGGCGGCGAAATGAAATTCATTCCAAACCTCTCACCGTATAGTTGAGTCCTTGAGGGCGTTTTAAATAGTAATTTTCCTCTTCCGAAATTCTTCGACAAAAACTTTCAGGCTGGGATTGGCTTCATACAAAGACATCAAGATTTTTTGTCGGGAGTATTTTCTTGAAATCCTCTCATAATAATCAGGGTTCTTATTGTTTGGGTCAATGGAGAACCCTTCTTTTTTTATCAAAGCCTGATTCAAGGTTCCCAGACAGTTCTTGAGTTTTGCTTTCTTTTTATCTGTATAGTAAATAGGCAGCAGCCAACACTCGATCGAATGAACGGAAATGGCGAAGATGATACGCTCATGGTATTGAGCATAGAATTCCATACCGATCAAGCTCTCAAACTTGGCGACGACTTTTTCAATTAATTCCTCGGGGAGTAGTTCTTTATTGCCTTCGTACTTTGGTATATCATAATTTGCTTCCTCAGATGTATCTGTATCTATCTGGACGATTATATAATCATTGAATTGTAGTGCCTCTTTAAATCTGCTTGAACCGCAATACTCAAAAACTTTATACCAATTGCTGTAGTTTTCTATTCGATATTTATCCGTTTCATCTCTTAGCGGGAGCAATGGATTGACAATAACGTCAGGGCTGTTGAAATAGCCTGCCAGGATATTTTCGATCACTATTTGATCAGTCTTTCCTTCTGTTATTAATCCAAAAGATGTCATTCTAAAAGTTTTTTGGAAGACCTCCGAGATATCCTCGAAGAAATGCCTCTGAAAGTCTAACCGGTTCTTGCCCATGAATGGGCTTGGGTTTAAAGATGCGTTCAGCCTTGGTATGACCTAGCTTGTTCCTATAAATGACAAACAGTCTTTGCTCATCATCATCCAAGTTCAACCCATCGAGAATAGCGGGGTTATGAGTAGTGAAGATAGCCTGTTTATCGTATTCATTAGCCAGCTGATTCAACTCGATTACTAACTGACTGCACAATTTTGGGTTGAGCGAAGCATCGATGTTATCTATAGCAAAGAATTTTGGTGTTTCCTTGCTTACGAAAAGTGTGAAATAGAAAAGCAAAAAAAGGAAACCTTCATTCGCGCTCATTTGATCGAAGTAGCTCAACCTGTCATCCAGATACTTGTCTTTTATACGAATGGTTTTTTCGTCTGTAGATAAAGCTTGTGGAATCTTGAAATCATTAAACCAATCCAAAAGTTTTAGTCGTGTTTTGATCTCATCCAGTCTATCCTTGTTTTTCTTTAAACTCAGAACTTTGAGAAGCTTGAATAGTCCCTCGCCTTTGATACCCAATGGTTGAATTTGACCTTCCTGTTCAAATATACGGAGAGAGGAGTTTTCCGGGGAATAAATAAGAAATCCACTTAGATGTAGCGGCTCGATGTTTTTCTCTATAAGAAGCCGAAAAAAAGATCGAGGCACCTCTTCGTTATCATTAAGGTTGTGCTCTTTTATATATTCGTCGAGCAGTTTGTTGATTTCTTTAGCGGTTCCCAAATATTTTTCCCCTCCATCTATCCACGGAGAATATGGTTCGTTCGTATTCTGAAGACTGCATTCGAAGCTTATATTATCTTCGCCTCTTACAATTATTCCTATTTCTTGCGTAACATTCCTTTGCTCAAATGCAGACCTCATAAAACGTGGATCATCTGTGACTCGGACGCCCCTGGAAGACAAGAATTCATTGTCGAGCTTATCATTGGCTGCTGCGGAGATGAGGGCAAGGGCTTCCAACACGGTACTTTTGCCACATCCGTTTGCGCCAATCAGAACTGTCAAGCGCCCCAAGCTCAGGCTTAACCGCTCGATAGATTTATAGTTTTCTATTAGAACTTCTCTAATCATAATCAATCATTATCCTTCAATATCTATAGAGTAGTCATGGTCTTGAAATGCCTTGACTCAAGGTTCTGTGAAAACTTCCAACAAAACCACTCATACACTTAGATACCGTTTCACCATCTAAACTGCAAGTCGTATTGGGGGTTTTGTATTCAGTGAGCAACAGTACGGCGATGGCCTTTGGGCAAGATGACCTGTGGGATTTCTCGACACCCAGGCTGACCGAGTCACTGTGAACTTGCATTAATACGATAGGGCGGTACGCAGCTTCGATCATGGTAAGCCGGAATAAGATTCTCTCTATTGTTGCTTCGACAGGTGAGATTTTTATCTCACCCCGCTCCGGTTCACACTCGACCATCCGCCTTTCAGCCCGCCGCGCGTGGAAAAGGCTACTGACATCAAGGCTTCTCCAGCACCTCGCGCGCCTTGCGGGCCAGAGAGTCCGGCGTGAAGGGTTTTTGAAGAAAGGTTGTGTCCTCGTCCATGATGCCGTGACGAACTATGGCGTTATCCGTGTAGCCCGACATGTAGAGCACCTTCAACTCACGGCCCGTCAGCGCCAATCGCTCGGCCAACTCGTGGCCGCTCATTCCGGGCATCACGACATCGGTTATCATCAGGTCGATCGGCTCTGTGTGTTGCTGACATACCGCTAAAGCTTCACCGGCGTTGCCGGCTTCGAGCACAGTGTAGCCGTTCATCTCCAGAATCTGGCGCGTCAGTTTGCGAACCGCTTCATCATCTTCGACCAGCAGTATGGTTTCCGATCCTCGGAACGATTCGACAGCCGATGCGTGCGCATCCAAAGTCCCGGCAGGCTCATCTATGCACGGCAGATATACCTTGAATGTCGTTCCTCTTCCAGGTTCGCTGTACAGCCAGATGTTGCCTCCGCTCTGCTCGACGATCCCATACACCGTAGACAATCCCAATCCCGTTCCTTTGCCCTGCTCTTTCGTTGTGAAGAACGGCTCGAATATACGTGATTGAGTCTCCTCGTCCATCCCGCTTCCGGTGTCGCTGATTGCCAGCATGACATAAGGGCCGGGCCGGACAGCCATGTGCTTTCGCGCATAGCCTTCGTCCAACTCGACGTTGGTCGTTTCCACTATCAACTTGCCGCCTTTCGGCATGGCATCGCGAGCATTGACTGCAAGGTTCACCATCACCTGCTCGATCTGTCCGGGGTCGACCTTCACCCGACCGAGCGATGCATCGAGCTTTGTGACAAGTTCGATGTCTTCGCTGATCAAACGCAGCAGCATCTTCTCCATGTTGGCTACCACGATATTGAGGTCCAACACCTTCGGTTGAAGTATCTGTTTGCGGCTGAAGGCCAGAAGCTGGCTCGTCAGCGAGGCGGCGCGGCGGCTCGCTCTCTCAATCTCCTGAACCTCTTCGCGCATCGGGTCGCTTTCCTTGAGCCGGGCCAGTATCATCTGGCTGTAGCCCATGATGGCTGTCAGCAGATTGTTGAAATCGTGAGCTATGCCGCCTGCCAGGCGACCTATGCTTTCCATTTTCTGCGACTGGAGAAATTGCTGTTCGAGGTGTTTGCGCTCAGTGATATCTGTGATCATTGCGAGCACGCCGATGTATTTTCCCCGGTCGTCGAACATGGGAGTTGTCGATCTGATCGTCCAGAGGTCGGTCCCATCCTTGCGGCGATACTTGAAATCGAACCGCCCTCCTACTCCTTTTCGGCGCTCCTCCAAATTCATTTCCGCGACCTTGCGCCACTCCTCATCCATAAACTCGAATATCGGACGGCCGAGCACCTCCTCCACCGAATAGCCGAGCATCTCGGCCATCTTTCTATTGACGAAGGTGGTTTCGTTATCAGCGCCTGTTATCCATACGCCTTCTTCAGCGGTTTCGATGATGCGGCGGTATCGCTCCTCGCTCTCTTTGAGCCGCCTTTCCATGCTGTGTTTGTAAAGGGCCATATCGATCGTGGCCAGCAACTCTCTCTCTTTGAGAGGCTTGAGCAGATAGCCGAGAGGCTCTGTTTTTCTTGCCCTCTGCAAGGTGGACGTATCCGAATAAGCGGTCATGTACACCACCGGAATACCCAGATTGGCGTGTATTTGCTCGGCGGCTTCTATTCCGTCTATAGCGCCCGGCAGCACTATATCCATCAACACAAGGTCCGGGGTGGAATCCTTCGCCTTTCGAACGGCTTCCTGGCCCGAAGATGCGAGAGTCGTATCAAACCCCAACCCTATCAACATCTCCTCGATATCCATCGCGGTGATGTTTTCGTCTTCGACTATCATGATTCGTGAGTTCAACATATCCCTAAATCCTCTTCTCGTACTTGATCGCTTTAAAGGCGACTCTGAACTCCGTTCCCTGGCCGGTGCCAAGTTCTATCTTCCCTTTCAATTGATCCACGAGGCTGTTGACTATGCGCAATCCGAGCGACCTGGTGCTCTTAAAATCCATACTCTCCGGGAAGCCTATGCCATTGTCGCTTATGGTCAGGGCAAACTCATTATCATCGGCCGAGTGAAGATCGATCTTGACCTGGCCTTTCCTTCCGTCAGGAAAAGCGTGCTTGAGAGAGTTGGAGACAAGCTCGTTGATTATGAGACCGCACGGGATCGCCGTGTCTATGTCCAGGCGAATGTCCTCGGCCTCTATTTTCAAACGGATGTGCGCCGGGTTGTCCCCATAAGAACCGGACAAATGATTGACGAGCTCCTGGATATATTTGCCGATTTCGATCTCTGCCAGGTTGCTCGATTTATACAGTTGCTCGTGCATAAGGGCCATCGATTTCACACGGTTCTGACTGTCTTTGAAAATATCGAGAGTCGTCTGGTCTTGAATATACCTGGACTGAAGATTGAGCAGGCTGGAGATGACCTGCAAATTGTTTTTGACCCGGTGATGAACTTCTTTCAGGAGCACCTCTTTCTCTTCGAGCGATGCTATGATCCGTTCTTCGGCCCGCTGACGTTCGGCGATTTCAGCCTGCAAGGCTTCATTGGCTTTTACAAGCTCGGCGGTGCGTTCACGGACCCGTATTTCCAGTTCGTCGTGAGCTTTGCGCAATTCCTCTTCCGCCAGCTTGCGGTCGGTAATATCGCGCAGCACGACTGTGTAGATTTTCTCTCCAAATATTTCAAGCTTCGAGATGGAGGCTTCGGCAGGAAATTCTTCGCCGCCAGATCGAAGGGCGAATATTTCCCTCCTCTCTCCCATGCGGCGAGCCGCAATGGGAGACTCCGCGAAATCGCGGACGTGGCCGGCGTGCAAGTCCCTGAATTTTTCAGGGATCAGCATGTCTAGCGGTTTGCCTGATATTTCATCCTTGCTGTACCCGAAAATCTTTTCAGCGCCCTCGTTGAAGAGAGTTATCCTTTGTGATTCATCGATGGAGATAATTGCGTCGGCAGCGATTGAAAGAATGCCTGAAAACTTTGCCTCAGATAATCGCAACGCCTCTTCGACCTGCTTGCGTTCGCTGATGTCGCGTATGATGCTCAACACGAGGAGAACATCGCCGACTTGTAAGGGCGCAAGGTTTATATCGATGGGGAACTCGCTCCCGTCTCTGCGCTTTCCATAGAGTTCGAGACCCGCGCCCATGGGGCGTGTGTGCGGATCGCGGACATAACCTTCACGGTAGCGGGGATGCCGGTCTTTATAACGCTCGGGTATGAGAATCTCGACGTATTTCCCAATCGCTTCAACCCGGCTGTAGCCGAACATGGCTTCAGCCTGCCTGTTGATACGCACGATGCGCCCCTCGGAATCGACCACGACTATGGCATCCGGCGCTGCTTCAAAAAGCCCTTCGGCTATGAATACGCTCTTATGCAAAGTCTCCTCAGCTTCGCCGGGCTCTTTGCGCGCAGTCCAGTCATCATTTGGCATATAAAAACTCCAGGTTTTATGCGGCAGGTGTTATCGTGGGGGGCCACCTGTCAAGCTGACAATCGGCCTTTATATGCGGCGCGAAAGTAAATGGAGCTTTCGTTCCGGGGTCCGGCCAAAAGATCGCTGTGTACTAAACCCTGTATCTTGAACAACCGGTTCAGCCATTCACCGGCCTTCAAAAAACTCTCTTCGTGATCGCGCCTGTTGAAACCTCCGTAGTAATTGCTGCCGCAGGTGGAAACGAATTATGGGGGGTGACAGCAGGACGATGATAGCTCTTTTATGGCTTTCAGCACAAGAAGGTTTTGTGACTCTCGCAAATATTCGATTGAGAGTATACTCTGCGCGGCATGGATTGAAACTATTCATCAAGCTCACGGCCGGGCGATTTTATTTGGAGTGCGGCGGCCCGGACGCCGCTTTTCCTTCGTGAAAG
>JAKEHD010000305.1 GCA_022615215.1 Blastocatellia bacterium | reverse complement strand
GAGGGGCAATTGCCTGCCATTCGTTCCGAAGATATGGTTCAAGTCATCTCTCCTGATTCAATCCCATCAGGCGAATTCGTTAGAGCGCCCACGATTATTCAAACCTTAGCGCCAACAGTCCTTAAAACATTGCGAAAAGGGGGCGTTATGGCGGCCATTGAGACCTGTCAGCAAATCAGCGCCGAAGTCGCAGCCGCCCTTTCCTCTACAAACAGCTACCGGAAACAAATCGCCCTCAACCGCGCGCGTCGCGGGCTCGATGCCTTGCGCCAGTCTGCCGTATTAGCCCTGCGCGGGCAGGAAAGCCGTGTATTCGCTCAGGTGGCCCAGCAATGGCTCGATGCCGTGAATGCCGAGATCGACCGCCTCACCGAAGAAGACCGCATTGCCGAACGAATCCCAAACCCTTATCTCGCTCCTAACCCGCTTTCTCCCGGAAGCAATGTCTTCGTAGGCCGCACGGAGGTCTTTCGATTCGTAGAAGAACATTTTCTGAAACCCGGCCAGAACGTTCCCATAGTCCTGTACGGCCAGCCTCGCATCGGTAAAAGCTCCTTGCTGCGCCACTTCGATACCCGCCTGCTGACCGACCTGATTCCCGTATACATAGACATGCAGCGGACGGCGCAAGTCGAAAGCACAGGCGGCCTGCTCTTCAATCTCTCCGATGCAATCGCAACCGGGCTTCGCCGCAGAGGATTGGATTTGCCTGCTCCATCGCTCGGCGACTATGCGACCGAGCCGTTCATAGTCTCAGGTAAATTCCTCGACAGGGTAGAGGCGGCCATCAATGCGCCGGAGTATCGGTTGATACTTGCGCTTGACGAATTCGAGGAGATCGAAAAGAAACTGACGGAAGGCAAAGTCAGTCAGGACCTAATGCCGTTTCTGCGAAACATTATGCAGCATCGAGAAGGTATCGCTCTGCTTTTTGCGGGGACTCACACCCTGGATGAGATAATACAGGATTATTGGGTTCCTTACTTTCGCAGCGCGGTGCCCTGCCGGGTGACTTACCTCGATGAAGCCGATGCCCGCAAACTTATCACCGAACCCATAGAGGGCTTCCCCTTGAATTACGAGCCGGAAGCCGTGGATTTCATCCTGGAGACGACCCGTTGCCATCCGTGCTTGATTCAACTTGCCTGCATGGCTCTGGTCGATTTGAAGAACGAACAACACTCTCGCCATGCCTCTCTCGAAGACGCGAAGCAGGCGGTAACAAAGGTACTGGCGACCGGCGATTACGTATTTCATGGAATATGGGATTGGATACCGCGCCGCGAGAGGGCTTTGCTCTCCGCCCTCGCGGTTGCAGAGCAGGGTGATATCGAAGCCCTGGCTCGCGCATCGAACATATCCCAAGATGAAGTTCGTTCTATGATCGAGCGGTTGATCGAGGCTGAAGTAGTTGAAGCGGAGGAGACGACCGGAACGGAATATCGCTTTCAGGTAAACCTGTTCAGGCGATGGGTCCAGAGACACGCGGCCCGCGCGGGCATCGATGTCAGGCAACCCGTCTTGCATACGAGGTGAATTATGGTCATCCTTCATTGAAAGCCATCAAGGGGCGACCACAGAGGGTCGCCCGTACATGTTCTTTACTGGGATTTCACAACCTTTTTCACTGCGGCAAGATCCTCTCGCCCTAACTCTCTGCTGAGTATCAAACCGGCTATATAAATCAGAGCCGCGACAGCGAGCTTTATCAACGTCACCCCCCTCGACGGAGAGGAGTATGCGAGCGACGCAGCGTAAACCAGCAGCGCGCAACCGGCTATTCGAAGCGCCGATAACCATCGTATAAGCGCGCTGTGTTTCAAGAGTATATAAATGCCGCCCGCAAGCGTTCCGAGTAACATCGAAGCAGTAGTCCCTATGGCTGCGCCTGTCAGGCCATAAGAAGGGATCAATGCGGCATTCAGCGCCGCGTTCGCTGCGAGGGTCGAAAAGCCTATCGCAAGCGAAATCTCAGGACGCCCGCCCGCAGAGATTATGGTCGTCAGGATAAACAACAGGCCGAACAGAAGCATCCCGTAAGCGACTATGCTCAATGCCTGGCTGCCCGTCTGGAAGCTGGCCGGATAGATGACTCGCATGACTTCGCTTGCGTTTGCCGAAAACAGGGTTGCTACCAGCGCCATTATCATCAGCGAATACCTGATGGTGTTCGAGATGTAGGCCTCGGTCCTCCGGCGGTCGTTTGCGAAGGTCGATTGCGACACGAGCGGGAAGATGACGAACGTCACCGATATGACGATCTGATATGTGAGGTTTGCGATGTTTATGGCCGCGCTATAATCGCCCGCATTGCTGCTCGCAGTCGAGGCGTCCGTCGAAGAGAGCGCCTTTATCAACATCAGGTCTACTTTCTGTAGCAGGTTGAGCACGAAGGTGAAGAGCAGAAGGTAGCCCTGAAACTTTAGCAAATCTCCGGCCTTCACTTCCCCTCTTCGCTCGCCCTTGCCCGCGACTATCCACGACACAAGCAGCACGCTCCCCGCCGCAAGCGCAAAGCCTCCTATCCCTCCGGCCACGCCGTAGCCCGAGGCTACGAGCGAGACTATAAGGCCGAGCTTCAAAGTCGAATAGGTCGCATCTATCGCGGCCTGTGTCAGGAATCTTTTCTGTCCGTTGAAGTATCCCGTGAAGACCGCGTAGAACGAATACGCGAGGGTTATAAGCGAAGCCAGCCGCAGATAATTCACAAGCTTGGGGTCGTTCAGATAGTCGGCCACTATCGGGGCCAGCAGAAAAAATCCGAGCGCAATGCCGCCGCCCACGAGGGTTTGCAACTTCAAGGCTTTCGATTTTACGGCTCCGGCTTTCTCTTCTTCCTGAGATATATATTTCGATACGGTCTGATATGTGCCGGTGATTACTACGGCGTTTATGACGGACACGGCGCTCACAGCCACCTGATAAAGCCCGAACTCCTCTTTGGACATAAGCCGGGGCAGCACGAAATGTATTCCGGCGCCGCTCACCATAAACCAGACCTTCGCGGCCGTGATATATATGGTCCCGCGCCCGGCGACCTTCGCTATGTCAGAGGTCTGCTCTGCGGGTTTTACATCCTTGATCGTAGTAGACTCTCTCATCGCTCCTCAAAATGCTCTTTATGATTTCGCTGAATCGCAATCCTGTTTGCGGCCACTCGAACCGCGCGGCCGTCTTTCGCGCCGCTCGCCCGAGTCGCAATTTTAAATCGCCGTCGCTTAGAACCATCTTCAACCGTTCGGCCAGCATAAGATGATCGCCCGGCTCGAAAAGCAATCCATTGTACCCGTCGACGATCACTTCGGCCAGACCGCCCGCTCGCGAAGCAATAACCGCCTGCCCCGCCGCCATGGCTTCGAGGCACACGACCGGCATCCCTTCGGTGCGGCCTGATGGCAAAACGAGCGAAGGAATCACTACGCAATCGCACGCCGCAAGCAGGCGGTCTCTCTCTTCGGTCCCGACCTGTCCGAGAAATCTTGCATCGACCGACAGGTCGCGCGCCAGGTTATAAAGCTCCTCTCTCATCTCTCCATCGCCCGCGATGATGAGTTGCGCATCGTCGATCTCTTTCATAGCGCGCAAGAGCACGCCGACGCCTTTGATCTCTGTGAGACGACCTATGAACAATACGCAGGGGTGCAGGGGGGCAGGGGGGCAGGGGTGCGAGGGTTCTGGCTTCACTGCCTCTATGGCTCCTCTGCTCCCCTGCTCCTCTGCTCCCCTGCTCCTCTGCTCCTCTGCTTTCCCTCGAATGCCCATCGGAATGACTTCAATCTTCCCTGCGGCTTCGGGGCATAATTCCGTGAGTTTGTCTTTAAGGTCTGCGCTCACTGTGATGACCAGGTCGCTGTTATTGACTATGAATCGCGCAACGCTACGGCCGCCCCGCAATTGTGCCAATAGATGAAGCGCGCCCGAATGCTCGATCACTATGTGAGGCCGTCCGAGCGCGCGCGAAACAAGCGCCCCTGCAAGCCCTGAAGGCAGCATCCAATGCGAGCATACGGCGTCCGACTTGAGCGCGAGACGAAACGCTTTTGCGAAAAAAGATAGAAGCGAAATCGCTGAAGCCGCTTTTATCGCTAATGAACTCGAAAGCAGATCATTGAAATCGCGGCTCGCCTGAAAAGGGTCCACACGCTCGGGCAGCAGGGATTTCGAGCGCGCGAGGCGGAACGTGTCTACGTGCCCATCGCTTGCTTTACTATCGGGAGGCGCAAGCACTTGCACATCGAACTCTGCGGCGAGGCTGCGGGCGAAGCCCCTCACGTAGCCGCACGTTTCATCATCAGGGCTGCGCGGGAAAGAGCCGGTCAGTATCAAGAGGTTCGGTCTGTTTTTCAAAAGGGAATCTTTTTCCTCAAGTTGTTCCTTTGCAGAACTGCGAATCAGAGACGATGAACTCAGCTATCAGCCGTCAGCCGTCAGCCAAAAGTTTCGAACCACAGATCACACAGATTTCACGGATATTTTTTCCGTGTTTGTAGAAGGCCCTGCCTTCCACTGTGTTATCTGTGGTTGAATACCGGCCCTGATAGCTGATAGCTGAGTTCATCGCTCGATATCCCCCAGTCTCAGAGAGAGTGTAACCGGATTGAACGAGAGCTTTCTGCGCAGATAGCTCCGCGCGATCAGGCAGGTTATCACAGGCACGGACGTGAAGGGATTTATGCCCGATACCTCGTCGCCGTAAACGCACCTTACGGGGACGCTCTCTACCGCAAGCCCCGTGCGAGATGCGGCCAAGACCATCTCGTTAGGGAATCCGTAGCGGTCGTACATACGGTCAAGGTCGAGGAGCCTGAGCGCCGAACGGCGAATCACACTGTATCCGCATTGCGCATCGAGATCGATTTCGAGCATAGCCGCCCGCCGGGTGAGCCAGCTAAAAATAAGATTGCCGATATAGCGGCCCGCGGGCATGCGCGGTATCGTCTCGCGGTGGAGAAAGCGATTGCCCCTGACGTAATCCGCCCCGGCTATCGCGCAATCGAGCAGAGGGCCGAGGTCTCGCCCATCCATCTGCCCGTCTCCATCCATCACAGCTATAAGGTCGCCAGGGCCTTCGAGCAGATAGCGATAGCCGGTCTTCGTGGCCGCTCCCACGCCGCGATTCGTCTCGTGTCTGAGACGCACAAGCTTTCCGTTATCTATTTGAGAGAGCCGCTCCCAGGTATCATCCGTGCTGCCGTCGTCTATAGCGACTATAGTATCGACGAAGGGCGGCACGCGCGAAATCGCCCTCACAAGGTGCTCCTGTTCGTTATGAATCGGCATCACCACTGCAACGCGACAGCCTCTGTACATTCATTCCTCCATCAATTCGTTCTGTGTGAATCTGTGTGATTCTGTGGCCCTTTCCGCGCGTAAACCCCTATATCGTGGGCCGCTCCGATTTTGTCATAACCATCGTTGATGAGATCGCGCACGCGCATGTTTTTAAAAGCCTCTTGCAGCAGAATCAATTTCGGCCTTCGCGCGGCTATCATCTCCAGTACTGCGGCTCTCTCTTCCTGTTTGAGACCTATCGAGCGCCACCACACGAAGCGCGTGGGGTTCCTTCTGCCGGTCAGGAAATAAAAGCCCGCGCCTCGCTGCGCGAATGAAAATATTTCCTCGCCGGGAGAGCTGTTCTCTTCGATCAAACGGGCAAGCCCCTCTATCAATTCCGCCTGCCTCGGCCTCACCTTTATGCCTCGCGCACGCTCGATTGAAAGCGGCACACGGTCTAACAGCGCGAATCTCGAATCGAAGTTAGGTTGCCATACATCTTTGATAGCGACCAGGAGTAACAGTACGAGCGGGACCGAAGCGCAAAAGAGCGCGGCCCGCTCAGGCGAGGGCAGACGGTTTTGAAAGTATGCTCTCAGTACGGGCAGGGCGCGCGCGATCATTACCAAGAGCAAAAGAAATACGGGCGGCAGCACGCGGACCAGATGATAGTAATCCGCGCGTGGATAGACCTCTCCATAAGCGCCCGCCGCGAACATAAACAGGATGACGATCTTACCATTGCGACTCCACCATAGCTTTCGTTGCTCTTCGTCGCGGCGAATGCTTTTGAGTTGCCATAAACCGAATCCCACAGCGATCACGAAAAGCAGAAGAGGCATGTAAGCCATCGTGGCCGAAGCCGATACTTTGATGAAGTAACCCCTTACAGGTATCAGCAGCGCGACCGAGCCGAACGCGATCAGAGAGATCGAGTATGCCTCAAACAGCCTGGGCGCTTTGCGTATAATCATGAACGCGCCCATTGCGGCCAGCAACGTAGCGAGCGCGACAGGGGCCAGCAGTTTCACAGCCGGGGGCGGCACTCCGCGCTCTCCGCCATAAGCGGTCGCGTGATGCAAAAAGTGATCCGCCATAGCCCATAACGCACGGTCGTAAGCGAGGTATGCGGCCATGGCGAGAGCAATCGCAGCGAAGCCTGCCCAATAAGCCGAGGCGCGCTTTGCGGCGGAGATAATAAGCCGCGAGCGAGCATAAAGATTCCTTTCTTCAAGATTCCTTTCTTCAAGATTCCTTTCTTCAAGATTCCTTTCTTC
>JAKEHD010000304.1 GCA_022615215.1 Blastocatellia bacterium | reverse complement strand
CTAGAAGCGTGCGCTCCCAGGTACTTTGCAACTGCCCTGGGTTAGAAGACAGTCCCCTTGTAAGAAAGAATGGCGTGATGCTAGCATTGCGTTCGGCGCAGTTGGCCGTTTGAGAAAACGATTGACAGGGGATGCCGCAATCGCGGATGAATGAGATGAAAATCTTTGTCCCGATGGCGCTGCTCACAACCGCTTTGTTATGACGGAGAATTTGATACAAGACATCCGCTTCGATGAAGAGGGACTGGTGCCTGCGGTCGTGCAGGACGGGGCGACCGGCCAGGTCATTGCGCTCTGCTGTGTCGACAACGCCGGGTTGATTGAAACGCTGCAAACCGGAGAGGCCGCTTTCTTCTCCTCGAAAATGCCCGCTTCATCCGGGCAGGGACCGCATCGCCTCCTCGATATTCGCATCAATGACGACGGACGTTCGCTCACTGTGCTGATCGAGCGCGAGGGGAAGGCTTCATCCGAACAGAAGCCCTCAAGCCTGCTGCGCAGCATCGAAAGGGCGAAGAAGGCCGAGCCGGAAGTGTCGCTCGTGGATGTAGGCTCGATGGAGTTCGGGCTTGCGATCAACAATCTTTACGCCCTGATAGCGGAGCGCAAACGTGAGCGCCCCGAAGGGTCTTATACCACTTATCTGTTCGACAGCGGACTGGACAAAATACTGAAGAAGATCGCAGAGGAAGCGGGCGAGGTCATCATAGCCGCCAAGAACCGATCTCCCAATGAGATCATATCCGAACTGGCCGATCTGTTTTATCACCTCCTTGTGTTAATGGTCGAGCGGGAAGTCGAACTGAGCGACGTTCACAAGGAACTTGTCCGCCGCGCGGCGCGAGCGCCTCAACCTGAGCAGGGGTGAAAAATCGCTGTCGCTTCGATATAAACGTGATGAACGACCTGATCCCGAAAAACTATGATGAGTTCCTGAAGCTGGCCGCCGAGGGCACAGTCATCCCTGTGGTCAAACGTGTCATGGGAGACCTGCTCACTCCGGTTGCTGCATACATGAAGGTCGAGCGCCTCAGCCCTTACTCGTTTCTGCTTGAGTCGGTCGAGGGGGGCGAAAAGGTGTCGCGCTATTCGTTTCTCGGATACGACCCGCATACCATATTGCGCGCCACCGGGGACAAGGTAATAATCGAGTCCCCGTCCGGCAAAGAAGAATCGGATCAGCCGATGCTGGAAATACTTCGCCGCTTGGCGGGGCACTACATACCCGTGAGGCTGCCCGATATGCCTCCCTTCGTCTGCGGCGCGGTCGGCTACATAGGCTATACGGCTGTGCGCTGGTTCGAGCGCATACCCGATAAGAACCCCGACGATCTTGGAATGGACACGGCGAGGATGATGTTCTTTTCGCGGCTCCTGGCCTTCGATCACGCCCGACACCAGATACACCTCATCGCAAACGTCTTCACGGAAGGCAAGACCGAAGGACTCGAAGCCAAATACAGGAAGGCGGTTGACGAACTCGAAGCCATCGAAGCGCGACTCGGAGACCCTATAGAACCGCTGCCCTGGAGTTGGACCGCCGCAAATGTGCCGCTGTCATCGAATATGACTCAGGAGGAATACGAACAGGCGGTCATACGGGCCAAGGAGTATATAAAGGCAGGCGACATATTCCAGGTGGTGCTCTCACAGCGATTCGAAATCGGTCTCAAGGCGCATCCGTTCCAGATATATCGCTCGCTGCGCGTGGTCAATCCGTCGCCTTATATGTTCTATCTCAAGATGGGCGACCAGTATGTGGTAGGCGCGTCGCCTGAGATGCTCGTGCGCGCGACGGGCCGAAGACTAGAGTACCGCCCGATTGCGGGGACACGCCCGCGAGGGGCGACCGACACCGAAGACCTCCTGCTCGGCGAAGAGATGAGGGCCGATGAAAAAGAGATTGCCGAGCACGTTATGCTCGTCGACCTCGGCCGCAACGACCTGGGCCGGGTCGCCGATTACGGTTCCGTGGAAGTCACAGAGCAGATGGTTATCGAGCGATACTCTCACGTCATGCATCTGGTCTCAGGGATCAAGGCGCGGCTGAGAGCCGGGATGGACCGCTTCGACGCGCTTGCAGCATGTTTTCCGGCAGGCACGGTTTCGGGCGCTCCGAAGGTGCGCGCTATGGAGATAATCGACGAACTCGAACCCGCGCGTCGCGGCATATACGGCGGGGCGGTGATGTACCTGGACTATTCAGGCAACCTCGATTCCTGTATAGCTATTCGCACGATATTCGTGAGAGGAGGCCGGGCATACATTCAGGTCGGCGCGGGGATAGTGGCCGATTCCGTCCCTGAGACCGAATACGTCGAGACCGTCAACAAGGCCCGCGCCATGCTCCAGGCCATAGAGATGGCCGAACCGGAGTGAATTCATCAGCTATCAGCCTTCAGCCATCAGCCTTCAGCATATAAGTCTGCGCTGGCTTTGACCACAGATCACACAGATTTCACGGATAGACGGAAGAAAGAAATCTTTTGTAGAAGGCCCTGCCTTCCACTGTGTAATCCGTGCAATACGGTGGTTAATCTTCTTTAAGCTGATAGCTGATAGCTGACGACTGATAGCTGATAGCTGATAGCTGACTACCGCGCGTAATATCCCTTCTTGGTTCTGGCCGTAGCCTTGTCGCGGTGTACCTTCACGCTTATGTTGCGCCACTGGCCGTCTTTCCTGGTGCTCTTTGCCGAATAGGCTATGCTGTAAAGCGAGTGCAATTCCGCAGCTACGCGCTGGTACACGCCTTCGAGGTCTTCGATACGGTTCGCCTTGAATAGTAGCCCTCCTGTGAAATCGGCAACTTCATGAAGCTGTTTACGGGCGATGACGTATTCCTGGTGATTACCCATTCCGCCTTTGACCACCGTCTCATACTCGGTGTCGAAGTAGATGGGGTAAATGGTGGCCTCTTCCTGAGCTATGCGGGTCAGCAATTCGTCGTAAGGGTGCCGGGGCTGGTAGTCTTCCGGGTCCGAAATCGAGTTGTCTACGCCATCGGTCAGGACCACTATGGCCCTTCGGGTCTCGTTGGTTTCGTTGAACAGGTCGAGCGTATCCCACATCGCATCATAGTAGCCCGTGCCCCCGCTGCGGTTCTTCATATCGTCTATGCGGTCCTTGAGCAGCTTGCGGTCGGTCGTGAAATGCGAGACCACCATGAAGCGCCGGTTGAAGGCCGCCACCGCTATGCGGTCGCTACGGTTGAGCGAGTCGACGAACTTCTGCGCAGCTTTCTTCATGGCCTTCATCTTGTCCTTTGTGCTGCCGCTCAAATCCAGAAGCAATACGAGGCTGACGGGTGCCGTTATCGGCGCGAAATGTGTTATATCCTGCCGCTCGCCGTCTTCGAAAACCTGGAAGTCTTCTTTGGTGAGGTCGGTTATGCTCCTGCCCGATATGTCCCAAACCTTGACGTTGAGATTGACGAGGCGCGTCTCAAGTTTTATGGCGTCAACATCCGGCTGATTCGAAGACGGGTCTCCCGTCTTCCCTCGCCCGCTCTCATCAAATCGTCCGCGCGAAAAACCATTCGACACGATACTCGAACCTGTCGAGGCAGAAGCCTTTCCGGAATCGTTTTGAGCCGGAGTACCGAAATCGACACGGAGGTCTTCGGGAACGCCGGGCAAGATGCGTCCGATTTCGGAGATGCGCGAGGAGGCATCGGGCAGAAGATTTATACGACCTCGCAGGCTGCGCAATATGACGGGCGCTCCGCCCGCGCCTATCCTTCCGTCAATCGTGTGGGCATCAATCGGCCCGAAGATCGTCACGGGCAGTTTCGAACTTATAGCCCCTTCGAAGGCGCGCGCCGATATGTCGCTGTTCGAATCATCGGGCAGGTGAAGCGATATATCGCCCGAAACGGTTTCAGCCGAAGTTCCAACCGTCGCCCCCTTGATGATGACGGGATGGTTTCCGCCCTTTACAGAGAGCGTTACGTGAGCGGGTATGTAAACAGTCAGGCTCACAGAAGCATCCTTTTGCGCCTTGACCCTCAGCGCCCCGCTGTAGGGATTGTCGAATGAGACCCCCGGTCCCGTGCCGGCCACATAGCTGCGGCTTTCGATCGCGGCGATTACGCGAACCGACGCGCTCGGCCAGGTCTGCACTTCGACGGGACCGCCGGGATTTTCTATTATGATCGCGTTGAAAGTCTCGGTGAAATCCCTTTGCAGGTAAGGTGTTTCCTGAGCAAAACCCGCACATTTGAGTCCGCCGAACAGGATGAATAGAGCGAGCGCCACTATGCTTGCAACGATGCGTGATTTCATAAAGTGTCTCCGATCAGTGGTCAGCAGTCAGCGGTCAGTTAAAAGATGAACCACTGTCCGCTGACTGACACGCGCGGCCGGGCTTTACGATTGCCGGACCTGGGATGCGCCTACCAATAAATGTATTCATTCTGCCGGGGATCGTAAGTCCAGGCCCTTGCAGGCTATGAATGATAATATAGCGCATGAGCAATCTGCTTTGCGCCCCGGCTGGCGGCTTCGAAGAGAAGACGAAGGGTATCACTCTATCTTTTTCCTCAAGTCCCGGCAATTGGCGCGGGGCGCGCGCCGCAGACCGCGTCTCTTCAAAGTCCGACTGAAGCTGAAAACCGTTTCCCGCGCCTTTTGAATCATTGTTGCAATCTTCGGGTGAAGGAGGATGAAGATGAAAAGGAACGATGCCGCTTGAGGAAAAAAGTCTTGACGCCAATGATGCGGAGCATGGTGTTTTCCTGGCGCAGCGGATGTTTGGCGATTCGGCGAATGTTCTCCTGCACCTTTTCGATCGGGCCGAGGGTGCCCACGCTGTGAGAGACGGCGACGCGCACAGGCAAGCTTTTGGCCTCGTAGAGCCGCAGG
>JAKEHD010000303.1 GCA_022615215.1 Blastocatellia bacterium | reverse complement strand
TACGGGACTAGGGGTTGCTCACACACGCTCTTCCCAGCAATAAATTGCTGGGCTACTTTCAGACTGTCCCTACGGGACGCGCGGAGGCTGAGTAGTCACGGATAAACACTGAAAGGACGAACATAATGGAAGTTGAAAAACTGATTCAAGCCGTTCAAGAACTGGTCGGGTCGCAATCGCCGGAGGAGATGCAGGCGGTGTTTCAGCGTCATCCCGATTTACTGGAAGAATCGAGCATCGAGACACTGTTGAGCCTGGCTGAAGGAGCGCGCAATGCGGGTGAGACGGAGACGGCAGATGCTCTGGAAAGTATGGCCGGGTTTTTGGCGCAGTTGAGTCAGGGCCTCGCCGAGGGAGTCGCATCGGATGAACAGGGTATTACGCAAATCGATATTTCTCCCGAATCTTCCGTGCCGTGGGCGCGGCTTGCCCGGCAGTATCTCTCTTTACGCCGGGAGGAATACCTGGAACAGGCTATCGCGGAGGCGCAGGATTTCGGGGAGATGGAAATCGTCTCTATGCTTGAGGCATTACAATCGACAGATATTCAAACGATAGATGAGTATGCCAACCGCTTGTTTGATAATCTTATGAGATCGGGACGTAGCGAGGAAGGGCTGACCGTCGGGCTGGTCGGGTTGGACATGCGCGCATGGCTCACAGAGATGTTTATAAATTTCCCTCCAGACCAGCAGGGCAAGGCGCTTGGAGTGGGGCTTCAAGCCTGCAAGCAAGCAGTGTCATTGGCAAAAGCATTGGGCGATGAGGCATGTCAGGCATTCTACATGGTGATGGAGGGAGGCGGATACGCCAGAGGGCGGAGGATGGAGGAGGCAGAAGAGGCTTATCGAGAGGGGCTGGCAATACGACGAAAGCTGGCACAGTTGCAGCCGCAAGTTTATGAGCCTTATGTAGCAGGGACGCTCAACAACCTGGGGAATGTGCTAAGAGACCTGCGGCGGATGGAGGAGGCAGAAGAGGCTTATCGAGAGGGGCTGGAGCTTTGCCGCCGCAATGATACTCCGGTCCAGATGGTCAAGACACTTTCCGGTTTAGGAGATTTGTTGATGAAACAGGAAAGCTGGCACGAAGCGACCGAGGCGTTGAATGAAGCGATGGAGCAGGTGGAACTGCTTCGTGCCGAAGTGCTGGGCCTGGACCGCAGAATGCAAATCCTGCGCGAGAATGTAAGTGTGTATGAGCGGCTTCTGATCTGCCTTATGAAACTCGAAAGGCATCTTGAGGCAATCGAGATCGCTGAACGAGGCAAGGGCCGGACGCTCAATGACCTCTTGACCTTGCGAGACCTGCGCCCCAAAAACGCGCCTCTGGAAACGGTCCAGGAGTATGAGCGGTTGCTGGTTGAGGCGCGCGCCCTCGAAGAGCGATTGCAGCGCGGAGATGTGCTGGAAGCAGGCGCGCAGGGCCTGCCCCCGAAGAAATAGAGGCGCAGCTACAGCAACGCTTAGAAGAGATGCGGCAGGCACGTCTTCAAATAAACAGCCGGTTGCGAGAATTGGCCCGGACCATTCGCCAACACGACCCCGACTTCCTGCCGCACGCCAGGCACCTCACTCTGAAAGAGATTGAAACGCTGGCAATAGAAGCCGATTCAACGTTGATGCTTTTCCGCGTGACCGAAGAAGGAAGCTACATCTTTCTTGTCTTCCCTGACGGCGAAACTGATGTGGTGCAGGAACCGGGGTTCACGAGCGATGCTCTCAGCGAAATGCTTGTGAAGTTTGAAGACGATGCGCCGGTGGATGGATGGGTTGTGCGTTATTACGCTTATCAATCGGCGATGGCATCGCGAAACGAGAGGGCGGCCCGGCGAGCCAGGAATTCGTGGTTTGACACGATGGACGCAACGCTTGGCGCTCTCTACGAGCGACTGATGAAAACCGCGCATCAGCGATTGAAAGACCGGCAGAAAGAGACCGGCGGCATTTCGAATCGCGTGGTGATCGTGCCGAATCGCGGGCTGGCGATATTGCCTATGCACGCTTGCTGGTGGGATGAAGGGGGAGAGCGCCGTTACCTGCTCGACGAATTCGTCATCTCTTACGCGCCGAGCCTTTCGGTCTACAAGCGATGCCTCGAACGCGAGAAAGAAGGGCGTGAAAAGGATAAGCTTTTTGGAGTCGCCAACCCCATACCGCCGGGCAATCTGGTATTTTCGGAATGGGAGTGCGATGAAATCGAGCGAATGCTTGGCAGTGAAAGCTGCATGTTTTTGTGGGGCGATAAGGCAACCAGAGACGAGGTATTGCGACAGAGCGGGCAAAATCACCTGCTGCACTTTTCCTGTCACGGGCAGTACCGAATCGATGCGCCGCTCATGTCGTCACTGTTTCTGGCGAACGAGGAGGCGCTCACGCTAGGCGAGATTTTGGAAAGTATAGATGCGCGGAAGACATGGCTGACAGTGCTATCCGCGTGCGAAACGGGGTTGGTGGATTTTCGCGAGATAGCCGACGAGCATTACGGCCTCCCCATAGGATTCTTATATGCGGGAGCGCCGACCGTATGGAGTACGCTCTGGATGGTCAACGACCTGACGACGGCGTTGCTCGTGGTGGAAGCCTATAAAAGGTTGTTCGACGGCAAGGGCAAGAGCAAGCCGGAGGCGATACGGGAAGCGCAAATCTGGTTGCGGGACGTGACGGCTGAAGAGCTTCGGAGGCGCGATATTGAGTTTGACGGTGACTCTTTCGCTCATCCTTACTACTGGGCGGCGATGCAGTGCGTGGGAGTATGAGACGAGCAGGTAAAGCGCCCCTTCGTGTGATGCGTCTATCGATCACGGAGACTCACACACAGGTGTGATTGCGATAAAGTCGGTTCAAAGTTTCTGATGAGGCACCCCACAGGCGGAGTTGAGAGTTCAACCTTCAGGTTGCTGGCGCTGACAGGCGCGCAAGCTAAAGCTTGAACGAAGAAAGAAATCTTTATCTGAACTTCACCTATGTACTAATCTTCTGTGGTCTGATTTAGAGAAGGTTGGACTTTAACGATCCCCCAATGGCAGTCGGTAGGATTACCGCCGATTTTTCCAAACCGCACTCTTCACACACCAAGCAGATCGGCCAGTTCCGTCAGATTTCTAACCTCGGCAGTGGGCAGCGGGCCGTCATCTTCTGCAAGCTCGTTTTTGCGATTGACCCACACAACAGGAAGACCGAGTTTGCGCGCGGGCACTACATCGTGAAAATAACTCTGAGCCGCGTGCAGCTGACGCTTCCCGCCGAGACGCGCCGCAGCTTCTTCGAAATGAGCAAAAGCGGGCTTGTATGAACGGACCTGCTCGGCGGTCACGATTAGATCAAACGCAACCGAGAAATGTTTTCCGGTCTCGGCAAGCAGGTCGTCGTCTATGTTTGAAAGAATTCCAAATTTATACTTTGCGGATAACCTCTCAAGAGCCGCGTTCGTGTCAGGGAAAGGCTGCCAGCCGGGGACGCTCTCAGGCAGAAACCGCGCACGGTCGGGCGCAATCTGCCATCCAACTTTTTCAGCTACTCGAAGCGCCACGCGCGCAAGCACTTCGCGGTAAGGCAGGTAAGATTCGGATTCGACCAGAGGCTCTGCTGCCATGTATGCAGCGATGATTTCACCAGCATCGAGCGAGACGCCATCGCGCGCGGCTTCTTCTTGAAACGCGCTCACAATGCCGCCTTCCCAATCTATCAGCGTTCCGTAACAGTCGAATGTTATTATCTCGAAATCGGTTTCCATAATGCATTGAAGCAGGCTGCTTGTAAATGTTCAGAATTGGAATGGGATTTCACCACGGAGACACGGAGAAAAACAAGAAAGAAATCTTTATCTCTGTGCCTCCGTGTCTCTGTGGTGAGTCTTTTTGCTTCTCTGAACACATACTCAAGAATTCACCGCTTTCCAGAGCGATTGCCATGACTCTCTGAGCAACTCTCCGATCCTTGCCCAATCCTCTTCGGTCACGCCGCCCGCTTCGGCCTTTGTGTCGCGAATCTCCATCGCTTCGGCCCTGAGCTTTGCATGCTCCATCAATCGCTCGACGGGCACCTGGTAAACTTCGGCCTGCAACTCGGCAAGCGCGCGTTCCAAATCGCCCGGCTGATGGCGCTTTCGCTCGCGGTGGATTATCCACCATTCAAGCTCAAGGCGGGCCGCTCGCTCGATGTCGAATTCCGAATCGCTCATCCTTCGAACCGACTCGTAAAAAGAGATGAGGTAAGGCTTTGCCTTCTCGTAATCAGCCCTGCTGCGGCCGTCTTTGAAAACGAAAGCGGCCTTCGCCGCCTGATAGGCCACCGCGTTCGACCGGACGAAAGGCATCTTGTATTGCGTGCGCAGAAGCTCGCTCAGTTGATTGAATAGCCGCACGCGCTCCTTCGCGTAGTAAGAGCGCCACATACGGGTTTCGAGTCGCGCTACTTCGTTCGCATCGAAGTTCCGCAGGTTGGTCGAACGCGGAACATAAAGGTCGATCAGTATCCATCCGAGCGCCGCTATCAGTATTGCGGCCAGAATCCAACGCACCTTCGAGCGGCGGCGCGCAGGCTTGCTTGCAGTCTCAGGCACAGATGTTATCGCTTCCGGTTTTGAATCCGTATGCTCGCTCATCGTTCTTCCCCTGGGGTCAGCGGCGGTCTTTCTTCACCGACATTCATAGAAAGATCGTCGCCTGATCTCATGATTTTTTCGAAGAACTACTCTACCACGATTCAATGTGGAGCTACCATAAATCCTTGCTGAGTCCTTGACCCCCTCGCGCATAACTGTTAAAAGGCGCGTGTGGCCGATCACTCCACCAACCTCACAGAAGATATTGGCCGCCTCAGATACGAGCTTGAACTCTTCCTGCTCGGCGGAGAGTTCGACCTCTACGAAGACGACCGCTTTATAGCCGCTTCCGAACCCGACCGCATAGAGGCCGAGGTCTCCTACAACAAGCTGATATTTTCCTGTTGGGGCGAGGGCTGGTCGCGCTCCTGGCGCGTGACGGGCTGCGATGCGACGCCCGAACGGTTGCGCCTCGAATGCACTAAACAGATGGGCCGCACTCGATGCACGGTGGAATTGCGGCGCGCGCCCGAAGGCGCAGAGACTTTCCGTTCGCGCAGTGAATTTGCCGCCGAACTCGCAACCCTTATCGAAGCCAACCTCGCAGGCTTTCGCGTAGAACACGCAATCGCCGCGCGCGACGACAGGCTTCATATATCGGGCACGCACGCGCGCCTTACGCTCAAGCTTCGCGGCCGTGTCATCGCAGGCATTGGGGTGAGCAGCCTTGAATCGCAGGCCACCATAGACCATACGCTCGCCGCCGGAATCCTTTGGCTCGACGCTCTCAGCCGCAAGCACAAATCGATAGACCGGCTTTTGATATTTGCGCCGCGCGGCCGGGCCATCACCATAGCTACTCGCATGACCGTAGTACACCCGCCGGGCGCAAGCATCTCGCTATACGAGGTGGACGAAGAGAAAAAACTCATAGAACCGGTCGCCGCATTCGATCAGGGCGATGTTGCGGACCACCTCAGTCGCGCGGCCGTGCGGGCGCTATGGGCGCGAGACAAGGCGCTTCCCATAAAAGTTTCGGAGTTGATCGGTTCGATAGCCCGGCTTGCGCCCGGCCTCGTAGAAGCTCACATTCGAGGCAACAGGGTCAAGCTCTCGATTCGGGGCCTTGAGTTCGCTCGCGTCTCTACGAATCGGCAAACCATCGAGTTCGGAATTGATGAATCGAAGAAGAAATTAAACGACGCCAATCGAAGAGAGCTTGAAGAACTCGTATCGGAGATCGTCTCCCGTCGCCGAGCGGATTCCACCCATCGCAACGAAACGGTCTTTCGCGCTCGATCCGAAGCGTGGCTCGAATCCCTCATTCGACGCGATGTCACGGTCCTTGACCCTGCGCTCGACCCGCGATTTGCCTACTCGCAGGTGCCCGCTTACCGAGGCGAGCAACGGACCTTCATAGATTTGCTCGCCGCCACGCGGTATGGACGGTTAGCCGTGATAGAGTTGAAAGCGGCCGAAGATGCGGAATTCCCTTTTCAAGGATTGGATTACTGGCTGAGGGTCGAGTGGCATCTTGCGCGCGGCGATTTTCAGAGGCGCGGTTACTTCAGAGGTCTGCGCCTCACAGACTCTCCGCCTCTGCTCTACCTCGTCGCGCCGCTCTTTCGATTTCATGCGACGACGAAACTCATCGCCTCAAGCGTCTCAGATCGCGTGCCCGTCTACCGAATAGGCATAAACGAGGATTGGCGCGCGGGGGTGCGCGTGCTCCTGAGCGAGCGGTTGAACTGAAGCCTGTTGGCCGAAGAAAGAAATCTTTATGTGAAGCGATTATGCGCGATGGTTTCGATATTACTTGTGTCCAATCAGTCCAAGTATATTATTTCGAGCTACAAGGGTTCTGGTCTTGGGAGTGAGTTGTTTTAACAATAGCTGTACGCTTTCACTTTTTGCCCTTTCACTTTCATAAGAGTGGTGGCTGGCATCCGTACCTATGATGAACCGATCAGGAATTGATTCAATCAACTCCAGCCATTGTGGCCAGACCTCAGTGTCCGTTCTGAAGATGGTGTATTCAGGAGAACGAGGATGTTCCAACCACGTTCTCGCGCTTAATTCGTAATAAAGATTGGCATGATTCTCCAGCATTCGCCTGGCAAGAAAATGCGGGGTGTAGCCGCCGTGAGCCCAAATTACTTTTACATTCTTGAATTCATTCAAGAGCGCCGAGAATTCCTTTATTCTTGTAACCTCGCAGTGAATATTTACAGGCACTCGGTACTTCTCTGCGAGTTTCATGATGCCTTTCATTGATGAAGATGTGGGACTGAAATCCGCCTCTGGAAAACCGCGTCCAGGGAAGTGTGTTACCGATATTTCTCCGATGCCTTTGAAAGCGCCGGTCTTGAGGTAGCCCTCAAGTATTATGAGTAGCTCGGGGTCTTCACTCTGCCATAACCGTCTGTAATCTCTTCGTTCAGGGGAAACTGAGACGAAGGGGATTAGTTTAGTCGGATGCAAGCGGGCAGCCTCGAGGAGCGATTCATTATCACTATTCCTACCCCAAAACACTATCGCGCGCTGGCTGCCAAACTCCTTCATCAACTCTAATTGCATGTTCAGATCATTCAGATGAACATGAGCGTCGACAAAAGGGGAAGGCTGGCTGGCTACAAGGGGTTTTTGTGCTGTGTTTTGCGTTCCCGTATGAAACCGCCCATCTCCATTACGGACGCCCCCCATAACAATAAGCATAGATACAAGAACTGTTTTCCCAAGTGTCGAAGTGTTTGACCAGAACCTTTTACCGTCTATTTTAAGACTGATTTTCTCCATAGCTTATACACTCACGGGTTCCTCGACCGCAGGTTCGGCAGTCACTCGCTGTCCTCTGGCCTGCGCGCGGGTTATGAAATAGATGGCCAGCAAGTAGAGAGACGCGCCCACTATGAGCGCCTGATTGAAGCCCGTGAGTATCGCTATCACGAGCGCCGCGACCGATCCCATAACCGATGTTGCGCCGTTGACGCCCCACGCCCAGGGAATGATCTCCGGCGCGTTGTCGGCCAGTATCCTTATGCCCGTAGGCATGGGCATTCCCATCATCACTGCGAGAGGAGCCATCAGCACTACGGCTATAATCAGGCGAAGCGGCAGGGCCAGATGAACGAGACCGTAAAAAATGGGCGGGAGCGCCATGATATAAACCAGCGTCACCGCTACAATAGCCACAAGCAATTTCGTAAGCTTCCTCGACCTTCGGTCTTCTCTGAATCGCCCGCTCAGGTAACTGCCCACGGCGCTAAAGGTCAATAGCGAGAAGAGCACGACCGCGAGCGCATAGACCGGGTGGCCCAGAAAGAGTATGAACTTCTGTATCATCGCCACCTCTACTATGATGAAGCCCGCGCCGAGGCAGGCGAAGTATATCAGGTAGGAGAACTTTCCATGCGACCCCCTGGCAAGCTCCCGCCCTCGCGCAAGCGCAAGCGGCCCGATGATGAACAACACCACGAGCAACGTTGTGAAGGCAAGCAACGCGAACAACACGAATGTTCCCAGGTTGGTCTTCTGCCATTCGTCCACGCCGCCGAGAGCGCGCGGCAGGTTCGACAACCTTATGGAGTTGAAGAAGAAAGGATTGTTGTCGCGCGGAGGCTCGATGTTGGTCTCAAACGCATGCCAGACTTCGGCCGGGTCTGCGGCTTCGATCATTCGTGTGAAAAGGTTTTCGGGGCGTGTGAGCGGCGTGTACAACAATTCGAAGCTGTTGGCTGCGGCCACCTGTTCGAGTCGGCGCACCTCACTGTCAGTGAATTCGCTCTTTTTGAATATGAAGGTCGCGGGCGTCCGCTGTTCATTCGGCCATGCCTCGCGCATAAGCACGATGTGGCGCGGCGGGTTGCTTATTCCAAGCTCATCCATCATCGCGCGCGTGAGCGAAATGAGCCTGAGCGATTGATCGGGCGGCTCGAAGTACCACCTCGTCATGGTCAGCAATCCGTCGTCAGCCAAGTGCGTGACATAATCCTTGAATGCTTCGACCGTATAGAGATTGTTTTCCGTGAGCGCGAACGCGCCCGCTGCGGTCGCGGCCCACGTGTCGACCATGGTGGCCTGTATGATGTCGTAGCGGTCTGAGGAACGGCGTATGAAGCTGCGGCCTTCGTCTACGACGAGTCGCACTTCGGGTTGAAAATAGATGGCCCCCGAGTAGCTTTTGAACGGCTCGGAAGACATTACGTCTTCGGCGATTATGGGATTGATTTCGACCGCAGTGATCGAACGCGCGCCGAAGACGCGGGCCGACATAACGTCGTTGCCGCCGCCGGGACCGATTATAAGGGCGTTCGCCTGCGGTTTGATGTGATAGGAGAGCGCATCTATGCGTCTGCGTTGATATTGCTGAGAGGCGGAGTTGCTCGCGTTTCTGGTTATGCCGGTCGCCGCGTCCGCATCTATCTTTATCTCGATGCGGCCCTTTAAATCGCCTTCGACCGTGATGCGCGAGAAGGAGTTCCATTTGGAAAAGAGCACTTTGTTCTGCTCAAACCCTTTGGCCTTCTCTATGTCGAAGCTGTTGGTATAGCCGTTGTAGACCACGAGCGCCGCAAGGCCCGCGACCAGAATGATCGAACCTGAGAAAGAAATCTTTATGGCGAGCAGATCGCGTCCGCCCCCTGTGGCTGTGCTGAAGAGCACAGCCCCCACGGCCGCTATGACCGAGACCAGAAGCACAGTGTTTATAGCGCCCATACGGTTGAGCACGGGTATGAGCAAAAGGCATCCGAGGGCTGCGCCCGCAAGGTCGAACAGGTACAGGCGGCTTATATCCTTGGCGAGTCTCGTGATAGCAAGCGTCACCGCGCAGCCCGCGAAGAAAAACGGCAGCGTCGTCGCGCTGTAAATCTTCGTCAACCGGTAGAAATTCTCAGCCGAGCCTTCGAATACCAGCGGATTTGCGAGAACCACCCACAGGGCCAATATGGTGGTGAGCGCAAAGAGCGCCGCTGCGAGGCTCAACCACAGCCCCGTGCGCGCCTCATCGAACCTGCGCTGCGTAAGGTATACGAAGACGCCGCTCACGCCCGAACCGAACAGCGCAAGCGAGATCGCCATGAAGGCGAAGTGATAATACATGGTTGCCGAAAAGAGGCGCGTGAGCGCAAGCTCAAGCATCAACACGGCGAGCGTTATGAGCGATATGCCTAAAAATATTTTTCTTCGATTCATTCAACAAGGCTCCGATATCCCGCTCGCCTCATCGCCGATCAAGTGAGCGATGTCGCGGCTCACCTCTTCGGCGCGAGCGTCCCAGGTCGCGTCTTTTACCGATTGCTGCCGCGCCAGGCTGAGGCTCGCGTCGTCACGCGCGAGCGCGTCTTCGACCTTCGCTATGAAATCGTCCTGGCTCCGGGAAATGCGCAGTATACCATCCATAGCCTCATATTCGTAAAGCGGAGTTATTACGACAGGCTTTCCTGTGGCGAGGTATTCGCGCACCTTGATGGCGCTGCCGTAGCTTACGAACTCGTTATCGCTCACCCACGGCAGCACGCATACTTGAAATTCCGATGCATAGCGCGGCATCTCTGCGTAGGGCTTAGACCCAAGATAATGGACGTTCGGCAGGTCTTCTATGTCGAGGCGCGCGGCCTTGAGTCCGAGCAGCACCCATTGCCATTCGGGCCGCTTGAGGCTCACATAGCGAATCAAATCCTGATTTATGAGCCAGGTCTCTATCGCGCCGAAGTATCCGAGTCGCGGGCGCGCAATCGTGGCTATATCGTCGGGCGGGGTCCACTCTTTTGAGGTGGCCGATGCGAAGTGGTCGAAGTCGACGGCCTGTTCGAGTAGCTTCGCTTTCGGTCTTATTTCCGTGTGGGCGGCGAGGTCTTCTTCGATGAGCTTGCGGCCTGAGTAATAGACGAGGTCGGCCCGCCTGAGCATATCGCAATGCATTTCGGCTATGACCCCTTCGCGCGTGGCGTGGTCCATGCGATTGGCTTCGTATTTGTCCGATACCTGATATATGAGCGCGCGCTCGCCGAGGGTGGTCCCGCTTCGTCGCCCGACCACTTCGCGCGCGGTCGGTATGGCTATCCATAACACCGGAGAGCGGAAATCGAAGGCGACCATCAGCAGTTTGATCTGCGCCTGAAGCAGCAGGCGATTTATAGCGCGTCCCAGGCGATTGGAGTAAAAGGGGAGCGATATCGGAGAGACGACTATTATGCCCTCTTCGGTGCGGCGGACGAAGCGCGCGTAACTGCGAAGTTTTCTCTTTATCTTGCCTGCGAGGTCGGGGCTGCCAAGCGAAGGCAATCCCATAGAGATGGAATTGACGAACATCACGCGATTGCCCGCCCGCGCGAGCCTTCGCATTATGTGATTCTTCGAGTGCGGATGGTGATACCACCAGTCCTCGCCCGCGAAACAGATGATGGCTTTATTTTTAATCATGCGTAATGCGACTTCGGAAAGGATGAAGGCGGAAGGATGAAGGATG
>JAKEHD010000302.1 GCA_022615215.1 Blastocatellia bacterium | reverse complement strand
ACACGGGGAGAGGATTCGCCTAAGCTCGACTACGAGCGTCCCCGACTCGTAGTCGAGTCAACCGTCCCCCACTCGCCGCGTCGGCGAAGCGAATATGCTGCGGGAGGTTCGAACCAGCAAGAAAAGACAGACCGTTCAGGAGGATCAGTTATGCCCGATCATAAGTACGAAAAAGCCGAATTCCCAATCGAAGGGATCGGCCCGGCCTTCGCGACCCAGGCGATTGAGCGCATCCTTCGATCAACCGATGGTGTCGTCGACGTCAAGATAAATTCCGTCGACGGGCGAGCATACATAACCTACGATCCCCGGCGGACAAATTTCTCCGGCCTGCTGAAAACGATCAAGGGGCTTGGGGTCAACATAAGAACGGTGTCCGGGAGGTTCGGCATTCGAGGGATGACCTGCGCATCCTGCGTGACCCACATCGAGAAGGCGCTCAGGCAAACGCAGGGAGTGCTGTCGGCCTCTGTCAGCCTTGGCACCGAGCAAGCCCGCGTGGACTACCTGCCCTCTATGACCAGCCTCGACCTTGTCAAAGAAGCGGTGAAATCGGTCGGATACAGGGCGGTAGAAGCGCCTGCGCCCGAAAGTCAGGAAGGGGCAGACCGGGAACAGGCGGAACGAGAAGCGGAATACCGGTCGTTGATGAGAAAGTTCTGGTTCGCCGCCATACTCTCCTTGCCCATCATGGCCCTGAGCTATCCCGACTTGGTTCCCGGCCTTCGGGAGTGGATGCCTATGGGAAGTCCCGAACGGCGCATAGTCTGGGGGTTGCTCGGCGTCCTGACTTTGCCTGTGATGGTGTGGGCAGGTTCGCAGTTTTACACAGGGATGTGGGCGGCCCTGAAACACCGCTCGGCTAACATGCACACCCTGATCGCCATCGGAATCTCGGCGGCTTTTCTCTACTCAGGGGTGGCGGTGGCTTTCCCGCAACTCTTTCCGACCGCTGCGCTCGCAGAGGTCTTCTGGGACGTGACCGCAGTAGTGGTTGCGCTGGTCGTCCTCGGTCTCGCGCTGGAACTCAAAGCCAAAGGCCGCACCTCCGAGGCGATTAAGAAATTGATCGGCTTGCAGGCCAAAACCGCCCGCGTGATCCGAGACGGCAAGGAGATCGATCTGCCAGTTGAAGAGGTGCTGGCCGGAGATGTAGTCATCGTGCGGCCCGGAGAGAAGATTCCCGTCGACGGAGAGATTGTAGAGGGGAGCAGCGCGATAGATGAGTCAATGATAACAGGCGAATCCATCCCCGTGGAGAAGCGCGCGGGCGATGAGGTCATCGGCGCAACGCTCAACAAGACAGGCAGTTTCAGGTTCCGTGCCCTCAAGGTGGGCAAAGACACCGCGCTCGCCAACATTATTCGCATGGTGCAAGACGCCCAGGCATCGAAAGCGCCCATTCAGCGGATAGTGGATTCGGTGGCCGGCTACTTCGCGCCTGCGGTTATGATCCTCGCAATCATTGCCTTCGTGGCCTGGTATAACTTCGGTCCCGACCCTCGCATCATCTATGCCACCATCACGCTGGTCACAACTCTCATCATCGCCTGCCCCTGCGCTCTAGGTCTGGCCACTCCTACATCGCTCACAGTCGGTATAGGCAAGGGAGCCGAAAACGGGATACTGATTCGCTCAGGCGAAGCGCTTCAGACTGCCAAGAAGCTTGACACCATAGTGCTTGATAAGACGGGCACGATCACTCGCGGCGAGCCTGCGCTGACGGATGTGGTGACGGCCGACGGATTTAATGAGGATGAGGTCTTGCGGCTGGCCGCCTCCCTGGAACGCGGGTCCGAACATCCTCTGGGCGAGGCCATAGTGAAAGGGGCCGAGGCGCGCAACCTGTCTCTGGAGAAGGCCGCAGAATTTGCAGCCATCGCAGGCCAAGGGGTCAGCGGAGTGCTTGAAGGCCGGACGGTATTGCTGGGGAATGCCAGGCTTATGCGCGATCGCGGAATAGACATAAGCGGGTTTACCGGTGAGTGGGAACGTCTGGCTGAGGAAGGGAAGACCCCTATGTATCTGGCCGTAGACTCCCGCGCCGCCGGGCTGGTTGCAGTGGCCGATACCATGAAGCCGGATTCGAAAGCTGCCATCGCCTCACTGCGAAGGATGGGGCTGGAGGTGATTATGCTGACCGGCGATAACCTGCGCACGGCCCAGGCCATCGCCCGGCAGGCCGGGGTGGACCGAGTGTTGGCTGAGGTCTTGCCTCAAGACAAGGCCCACGAGGTGCAGAAGCTACAACTGGAAGGCAAGACCGTCGCCATGGTGGGCGACGGCATAAACGACGCTCCGGCTCTTGCGCAGGCTGACGTGGGCCTGGCCATCGGCACCGGCACAGATGTGGCTATCGAGTCCAGTGACATTACTCTCATCAAGGGCAGCCTTACGGGCGTCGTCACCGCAATGGACATAAGCCGTGCGACCATGCGCAACGTCTATCAGAACCTTATCGGGGCTTTCGGCTACAACGTGCTGGGCATCCCTGTGGCGATGGGCCTGCTCTATCCCTTCTTCGGGCTGTTGCTCTCGCCGCTGATCGCAGCCGCGGCCATGGCATTCAGTTCGGTTACGGTGGTCACTAACGCAAACCGCTTGCGATATTTCAAGGCGAAAGGAGGTGCCGTATGACACCGGATCGCTGGATTGTAACTATTATGGGACTCTCGCTGATCGCCTTCATCGCCTGGTTCTTCTGGCTGAAGAGGTCCAAAGGAACGCGCGCGGCCAGGACGAGCGGCGGCTATCAGGAGGTAATGATTCTGGTCAAAGGGGGTTACACCCCGGATTTGATAGTGGTCGAGCGTGGCAAGCCCGTGCGTCTGAACTTCCGCCGCGAAGAAACCGCCGCTTGTTCGGAGATGGTCCTTCTGCCGGATTTCAACAAGAACGCCAGGCTGCCCACTGGTGAAACCGTGGCTATCGAATTCCTGCCGGAGGAGCCCGGCGAATACGAGTTTGCCTGTCAGATGGGCATGTTTCGCGGCCGGCTGATCGTTGAGTAGCTGCGTCGTGAAGTCTTCCAAACTTCCGCCGCCACATAGGAGCGGTTGGGACTCGCAACATAATTGCCGGGTCTCGAAAGGAAAACAGGCCGATATGGGAACGGGGATTTCATCACCTCCTCTCACGGCCGGAAAGGGGTGAGTTATGTCAGGGTTATTGTGGCTCCTGGTTTTCGGAGCGTTGTTCTACTTCATGATGCGCTACGGATGCGGCGCGCACACGGTTCATGGCGGTCACGGAGGACACGGCGGTCATGGCACATCAGGCGGAGGCGGAATGGCTCATGGCAGCCATGTAGAACAAGGGACGCAAGGGAGCGTCAGCGCCAGTCCGAGGGATCCTGTGTGCGGCATGGAAGTCGATCCCGTGACGGGTTACAGCCGGATGTATGAGGGCCGGGAATACAGGTTCTGTTCCCGGAACTGTCTGGATAAATTCGATGCCGCGCCGGAGCGTTATGCCGGCGAGATGGGGGTGAAATGATGAAACAGGGGCTTTCATTAGTGGCAGTTGGTAATGCGACCAGTCTGTTCCTGGCTATCTCTTTCGTGTTGTGCGTCGCGTTCGATCTGTTGTTTCCTGAGCACGCGATGTTCCGGGCCTGGCAAGCCCTCTTGCCCGGCTTTCAGTGGCTCACCTGGAAAAGCTTCTTGCTGGGTCTGGTAGAAAGCTACGGATATGGCTGGTATCTGGCGCTCGTCTGGGTGCCGCTCTACAACGTGTTCGCTCTCAGGGGCGGCAAGGCCAAAAGCGCCGGTCAAAGTTAGGACGCGAATCGGCCGGTTGAATTTAGGTAAGCCCTCGGCCATTGAGTGCGGATTCGGCTGCGGGGTGGATGCTCATTGCGTCCGTCAGGTTGAGCGACAGGAGGAAAGTTATGAATAACAAAGAAGGGAATCAAAAGGAAGACCATGCGCCTCAGAAGGAAGACCATGCGCCTCAGACTCCCGGATTGTTTCAGACGCGGGCCGGTTGGGCGCTGCTGGTTTTTTTAGGCATCGCAGGCTTCTTCTTGTGGACGGAGCACAGAGCCCATTTATTCGGCATCCTGCCATTCTTGTTGTTGCTTCTGTGCCCGCTGCTGCATCTCTTTTTGCATCGCGGGCACGGCAGTCACAGCGGAGGCGGGAAAGAAACCGTCGGTGAGGGCGAACACCATCGGCACAAATCACAAGGAGGTGGGATATGAACCACATGAATGGCATACCCTCTTATGGACTCTGGCTGTTGGTAATAATCAACTCGCTGGTCTTTATTATATTCGCCTTCAGCTTCACACATCCGCGCACAAATAGAGACTGGCGCTCGCTCGGCGCATTCTCGGCCTTTATCGTCGCGCTCTTTACGGAGATGTACGGATTCCCGTTGACGATCTATTTGCTTTCGGGATGGCTGGGCAAACAGTTCCCGCAGTTAGACCTCTTCTCGCACAATGCAGGGCATCTCTGGCACACGCTGTTCGGCTTGAAAGGAGATGCTCATTCCGACGTGTTTCACATAGTCAGCTACGTTCTGATAGGCGGAGGATTCCTGCTGCTTTCGTCGGCGTGGAAGGTGCTGCACGAGGCGCAGAAGAATCATAAACTGGCAACGAGCGGCGCTTATGCTTATGTTCGCCATCCGCAGTATGGCGGCTTCATTCTGATCATGCTCGGTTTCCTGTTTCAGTGGCCGACTTTGTTGACGCTCGTGATGTTTCCGGTACTGGTATGGATGTACGCGCGGCTGGCCCGGCGTGAAGAGCGCGATGTCATGGCGGAGTTCGGCGAGGAGTACACACGCTATGCGGCGAACAAGCCTGCTTTCTTCCCGCGCCTGAGCGACCTCTTTCAAAGAGCCGGGAATGATGAGGCTGTCGATTATCAACCGGCTCCAATTCGGATCAATGAGCCAGGTCGTGCCCGAAGTGAAAGAAAGGTGAGACCGGGTGATTGAAGAGCGCTCAAAACCGATCCGGGTTGCTATTGTGGGTGTCGGCAGTGTGGGCGCTACCTTCGCCCATGCGTTGCTGTTAAGCGGGCAGTCAGCGGAGATAGTACTGATAGATGCTGATCGAGTTAGCAAGGGTGCTGGCAAAATGAACGGAACAAAAAGGAGATGTGAAGTATGACAAACAAGAAGAGCGGAAAAGTAAGAGTGGCAGTCAATGGCTACGGCGTGATCGGCAAAAGAGTAGCTGATGCCGTCCGGTTGCAACCAGACATGGAGCTTGCGGGAGTGAACGATATTGTCAGCGACTATCGGCTTAAAACGGCCGTTGTGCTCGGGATACCGGTTTATGCATCCTTGCCGGAGAAGGCTGCCGAGATGGAGAGAGCAGGCATCCCGGTTGCGGGCAATCTAAACGATCTGTTGGAGCAGGTGGATGTCGTGGCCGATTGCACGCCAAAAGGGATCACTGCCAGGAACCTGGATATGTATAGATCAGCGGGCGTGAAAGTGATCCTTCAAGGCGGAGAGAAACACTCCGTGACGGGCCATTCCTTTATTGCCGGTCAATACGAAGGCTGGACTTATTATTTCTGTTCCTCGGCTTGCGAGCAGCTATTCGCCTTAGACCCGGATCGCTTTCTGCGAGCAACGCCGCGCGAACATTAACTTTTGGCCGGGGCAGATTGTGGAGTGAGTCTTTCATTCGCTTCCCAAAAAGGACCGGTATCTGCGCGGGAAAAGCAACGAGATGATGTCGAGACAATCGAATTCTACTGGCGTGATGAAGAAGCCTTTGCTGGTACTTCTGATCTGTTTGTTTACAGTGATGATCGGCTTCGGAATCACGCTGCCGGTGCTGCCCTTTTACACCGAGCGCCTGACGCTGGCAGAAGGGGCATCGCGTGATGCGGTGGCCATGCATGTCGGGGCTCTGACCAGCGTATACGTGCTGATGCAATTGTTCTTCGCGCCGTTATGGGGGCGGTTGTCGGATCGTATTGGCAGAAGACCCATGGTCCTGACAGGCATCGCAGGCTATGCAATCGCGCAGTTGCTCTTTGGCGTGGCGACCTCTTTGAATCTCCTTTACGGCGCGCGCATACTCGGCGGCATTTTGTCATCGGCGACCTTGCCGGCAGCGACCGCGTTTGTGGCCGACACAACAACTGAAGAAGAACGCGCACGCGGAATGGCCTGGCTGGGTGCATCGGTGAGCCTGGGCGTTGTGGTCGGGCCATCTCTGGGCGGAGCACTGGCCCGTACAGACCTCCATTTCTCGCTGCGCTATGGCCACTTCATGATAGATAGTTTTTCCGTCCCGTTCTTTGCGGCAGCGGCGTTGGCGATTCTCGTGATTCCGGTAGCAGTTCGATGGTTGCCCGAATCGCTGCCCTCGCACACGGCGATTACCGGGAGTGACAGCCTGGCAGTTGCGTGGAGCGATCTGGGCAGGAGGCTGAAGCCGCTTCTTGGGCTTGCGCTGGCAGGCCAGTTTGGCCTTGCGATGTTTGAAACCACGTTTGCGCTCTATGCGCTGGAGATTTTGAACTACGGGCCTGCTCAATTGGCGGCCGTCTTTACGGTATGCGGACTGGTAATGGCCGTCTTTCAAATAGGCGCGACCGGCTACCTTGCAAAGCGCGTCAGCGAAATACAGCAGATCGCTTTCGGCTTCATTTTGATGGGAGGCAGCCTCGCGATGCTTTTATTGGTTCGCAGGACCGCGCTGGTCTTGGGCGTGGTCGGTCTGGTGGCGCTTGGGATGGCTTTTATCACCCCGAATCTCCTGGCATTGATCTCGAAGCGAAGCGGCGAAAGCAAAGGTGCCGCGCTCGGCATACAGAATGCGACCAACAGTCTCGGCCAGGCTGGCGGCCCGATGCTTGGGGTGTTGCTCTTCGCCTGGTATGCCGGAGCGCCGTTCCTACTGGTTGGAGTATTTCTGGTCGGCATAGGGATTCCCATCGGTTGGCGAACCCGTGCGAGGAGGAGCCGGAACCGCGAGCGATTTGCCGAAAGCGAGCGATCTTAGAGATGACAGACGATTGATCGAAATGGACGACATGAAGAAAGGGGAAACGCAATGACAACACATACTGATCCCGCCTGCGGTATGCAAATAGACGAGCAAAATGCTGCCGGGCGATCAGAGTATCAGGAAGAGACCTATTACTTTTGCTCGCAGGGCTGCAAGAACAAATTCGATCAGAACCCTGAGCAATTTCGTCGGCAAGTCCGGCGCAAACCCGGTGTAGCGGCGCTGGCGGTTGTGTGTAGGTCAATCGCCACGACTTCTATTAACTCGATAGTTGTGTTTTGGATATATGAGGTCTGTAGCTATACTGCGCGCGGGGCAAAATGAAAATTTTTCCAGAGAGGAACGCTTATGTGGAGTGCGCCGCCCTTTTTCTTTCTTCAGAGATTTCTTTCTTCTT
>JAKEHD010000301.1 GCA_022615215.1 Blastocatellia bacterium | reverse complement strand
CTGACGGCTGATAGCTGACGGCTGACGGCTGAAGACTGAGGGCTGAACATGCTGACTGCTGATCTTGCAATGAGCTGGCGGCGAGGGCGCGTTACGGGACCGCGCTACCTGAAAGCCGATGATCCGAATTATCTTCAGACCGCAGACGGCCTGATAGATATAGTTCGCCGTCATCGAGGGAGCCGCCGCGCGGAACTCGACGAATCGCTTCAAGAGTATGTCGGGACGGGGACCGATTACAAAATCCTGCGCGGCCTGATAAAGCTGATCCTCGACCGTTGTGTGTTTCAGACCGCAGGTTCCCTCGACCCTGTAGAGATTCGCCGCGCGCTCTTTCTCAGAGCGCGCCTCCATCATCCCGTGACTCAGAGCGAAAGCGCCCGGCAAGAGGCCCTCGGCGAAGCGGCGGCGGAATTAAGCGTCACGCCGGAAGAGTTGATCGCGGGCCTCTACGGCGACCTGCCTGAGAATCAAAGGCTGATCGATTTCGAAGAACTCGACGCCGGAGAGCTGCTCGATAGATACAACCTCGCCCAGGCGCAGGCCCTGCTTTATCGCTCGGTGGAGATGCATCTACAGGTCGAGCCGCAGGAGGCGCATTTCAATCGCCAACTGTTCGAAGCCATAAAAGCCTATCGTTTGATACACACGATTCGAGGCAATGCGTCTTCGGGATATGAGATAAGGCTCGGAGGGCCTGTCTCCATATTTCACCGTTCGCAGAAGTACGGCGTGCAGATGGCAGTATTCTTGCCCGCGCTTCTGGCCTGCGAGGGGTGGAGCATGCGAGCCGAGATAGATTTGAAATCGGGCGAGAGCGCCTTCTTCGAACTCGACAGCCGTCAGACCCGATTGCGCTCATACTTTCTGACCGAAACGATGGATGCAAGCCCCGTCGCTGACAAGCTCTTGGCGAAGTGGGCGAGTCTCGAAAGCGAGTGGACGCTTGAGCAGTGCAGGGAAGTGATCGATCTCGGCGAAAGCGCATTCGTGCCCGACTTCACATTCGCGCGTTCGGACGGCAGGCGCGCATATCTTGAGATACTGGGATTCTGGACTCCGCGCTATCTCGACGAAAGATTGAAAGAGTTCGAGCGCGGCGGATTCAAGGATTTCATACTTGCGGTGTCTAACGATTTGCGCGGCAGCCGCGACGCGCCCGCCCGTCTGCCCGCGAATGTCGTCACATTCAAAACATCGCTTGATGCCGCGAGCATCGAGTCGGTCCTGGAACGGTTGTGACATCAGCTATCAGCCAAAAGTTTCGAACCACTGATTACACAGATTTCTCAGATATTTTCTGTGTTATCCGTGTTATCTGTGGTTGAATACCTGCCCTGATGTCTGATAGCTGACGGCCGAGGACTCTGTAACTCTATGAGGTTGCCGTCGGGGTCGCGGACGAAGAGTTGCGCGAGGCCCGAACGGCCCTCTCTGAACTCAATGCCCGCTTCTTCGAGCGAGCGCCGTGTTGCTTCGTAATCTTCTATAGAGAATGCGACGTGAAAATCGCGCCGGGGCCGCTCGGTTGCAGGAGGCAGGGGTTCGGATGTCACCATGAGGTGAAGCTCGCATTCGCCGAGGTCGTACCACGCGCCCGGAAAGTCGAAATCATGCCGGGGCTTCTCTTTGAGGCCGAGTGCCTCGCCGTAAAATCGTCTTGCGCGGTCGAGGTCGCTCACGAGCAAGGCCGCGTGAAGGAGCTTGCCTGTTCGCAGGTTCGTCATAAAATCATTCCCTCCCGGCAGGGACAAAGCCTGCCCCCGACGACGGCCTTCTATGAGAGATGAGCCGCGCGCGTTCGAATCGCTATAGCGAGAAAGTGAATGTGAGATGGCCGATCACTGCGACCGGTTTCCCGTCAAACAAAGTTGGAGTGAATTTCCACGCTCGCGCCGCATTCAATGACGCCTCTTTCAAGAGCGGATGCCCTGAGATTATTCGCGCTGAAAAAATGTCGCCCTCTTCATCTACCGTTACTTCCACCGTCACTGTCCCGGTTATGCGCGCGGCCTTTGCCAGCGGAGGGTAGAGAGGTTGAGCGCGCCTTATGACCGAAGGTCTGCGTGATGATTTAACAACCGTATCAGGAGGCGAAGAAGGTGGTGGCGGCGGCGGTGCAGGAGCATCCTTTGGTTTCTCCGGTCCCGACGCTCCGCCCGCTACGCCACCAATTATGGTCCCCGGCGATTTGGGAGGTTCGTCGTTGGGAATATCGGGTGGTCTTTCTTCGCCGCTCAGTAGAACCGACGTCAGATAGGATGACGGAATAGCGAATCGGTTATCTTTCTCGCCTGCGGGGCCTGCGACCGCGATGCATAAGACCTGTCCGAAATTATCAACAACGGCCCCTCCCCTGCTGCTTTGCGGCAACTTCGTGCTAAGTTTGAAATAGAGTTTGCCTTCGGCCGCGCGTATCTCGCTTATAGTAGTATTTGACATAACGCCTTCTTCGTCTGCGCCGGAGTTGCTGAGAACGACGACTTCGCTTCCCACTTCGACCCGGTTACTGAGACCGCGCGCGAGCGGCGTTCCTTTGATTCCATCCACCTGTAGAAGGGCCACGACTCTGCGACTGTCAACGCCCACTATAACCGCTTCTTTCGCTTCTTGTCCGGGGAGTTTGGCTTCGATTTTTATAGCGTTTCTGACCACGTTGTAATCGGTAGCTATCAGGTTGTCTTTTACGAAGAAGCCGCTTCCAGCAGCGACAGGCTTTCCATAAAAGTCTTTCCCTGTCAGCGAGACGACTGATGAAAGCGCCTTCTCGGCCATCTCGAGCGGCGTGATCTTACGACCGGCGGGAACCTGTGCCAAGAGGGTCTGAATGAAGCACAGGTTGATAAGCATCACGGCTATGGTCGTTCTCAAACGCAGTGGCGAAAGACTCATTTGACACCTCCTGTTTTCTTCGAAGCGTTACGGGTCGGGCGCGCTACTTCGCTCCGGCTACGAATGGTTTTATATGAGGGTACGCCTCGTCGGTCACATTTGCGGTCTGCTCGATCAGGTATTTGAGTTCCTGCTCGTCGAGGAGCCTCGCGCGCACGTCTATTCGCACATAGAGCATCTCTTCCGACAGGGCCAGCTTCGCCGAGTCGAATTGATGGTTCAACTCCATAAGCTTCACAAGCAGCGCGTCTTTCAGGGTAACGCTCTTGCGGTCTGCGAGTTTGACGAGCGCCAGCACCAGTTCTCCGGCCGTCACTATTCTGATACCGAACTCCTTCACATTCTCGCCTGTGGCCGGTATCTCCCAGACGCCTTCGCTGATCTTGGTATACCTGTAACCGGATTTTTCGAGCAGCGCGACCAGATTGACTTCTTTCGCGCCCGTCTGCTGTTTATTCGCCTGCTCCTGGCTGAAAGAGTTTCCTGTCGACGTAAGCAATACGAAAATCAGCATCAGTGTCGCCGGGTTGTATTTGCGCACTATGGTTCTCCTCACCTTTATGATGAGTAGAAGGTTATGGAGAATCGTCATGCGAGTCAAGGTTTTTATACTTCATGCGGCATCTTCACGGTCGGCTGCAATCGCTCGAACGAGGCCGCGATGCCGACCGGCATGACGCGCTCGAATGAAAGCAACAGCAACTCTTTTTGAATCGGCCTGCCGGTCGCGGTGAAAACCAAATCGTGCTCGCCGTCGAGAATACCAGCCTGCATGAGCTATTTTGCGCTGGAGTGCAGGCCCTTCAAAGGCGCGTCGAAGCTGACCGAGTAGCTGTCATATCCGCCGTCGCCTTCGATTGTTGACTTGTTCTCGACGGAGCCGGAGACTCTTCCGGCTTTGATGGAGAAACCCGAAATCTCCTTCTCTGCGAACGCATTGTTCGAGCCTTCCCCTAAAATCATGCTGTCGCTGAGGTGGCCCGATTCATCAATACTCAAAACAAGCAGGTAAAAATCATCCGGCTCGATACCGCAAAGCGCCAGCTTATGCGCGACAGCAAACAGTTTGCCTTCGGGCGCTTGCGCGATGCCGCTTTAATCAACGGCTTCAGCTATGGCTCATAAAGCCGCGAAGGCCGCATCAAACGTCGCGACAGGCTCATCAATATCCGATTTCGTTGTAATGATCAGTGCTGGTTTCTTAGAAGTTCGCTATGTAGCTCTTCGAGCCAGTAACCCATATAGATGTACATTAGATCATCCTTGTCCCTGACACGACTGCGAAGCTCTTCCAAAATCCTGCATTCCTCAACTGCGGCAGGTTTATCTCCAAGGTCTATGTACATCATACCGAGTCTGTAGTGCGGATAGGGGTCGTCCGGCGCTATGGCGACTGCCCTCTTTATACTGCGCGCGGGATGAAATGACAATTTTGAGAGCCTTTGGTAGAGTTGTAGTTTCGTGAAACCAAACTCCACACAAAGGACTCTCATTATGAT
>JAKEHD010000300.1 GCA_022615215.1 Blastocatellia bacterium | reverse complement strand
ACGAGCGGAAGGAATGTTAAGACTTTCGATGCAGGGAGATCTAGGGCAATTGCAAAGCAGCTTGACAGAGAGAAGCGTCTTTCCTGGGAGCGCAGGCCGATTGCCTGCATGCGTTGAGGAGAAGCCCATTTTCGAGAAAATCGATAATAGCGCAAGCCCTGCACGCTCAAAGTGCGCTCCCAGATACTTTGTAACTGTCTGAGCAAGGAGATCGCATGGAATTGGTTCTCTATATTTTGATCAAGTATGCTGCCTATACCCTATGGTGTTACCTGGGCGTCGCTGTTTTGAAGCCTGTTTTGAAAAACAGGCTGGGTCGCGCGTTCGGTTATGGCCTTATACGCCTGTTGATGGGAATCTTTTTCGGCATCGCAATCTTCTTTGCGGCGCTGATGTTGAGCAATGCTACAAGGAATTCGATACTGACTTACCTCGTCGTTTACGTGCCTGTTCGATTCATAGAATGGCTCATTATGGCATTCATAATCGGCAAGGGATCGATGAAGCCGAAACCATACCTGTGGATAGGCGGAGGGATAGTCATTTCCTGTCTGGCAGATATTCCGCTCGGCATTCTATCGGGCGATGGAGTGGTGCCTGTCGGCAGACCCTTTTGTTAGGACGGAATGGCGTTCGATTCAGGGTAAATGCAGTCTTTCGCAAACTGGCCATTTCAGTGTGATCTAAGGAGGCGTGAGCGGACGAAGCGGCTTGTATCAGAATCATAATCCAGTCATTTATACGATCAAAGTCATATTCTAAAAAGCAATATCAGTGCGCTTTCCGGCAGCGATGTATAATCCCGGCTCCCCGAAAGAGAGGTCAGATGAACAAATCACCAACTTCAACCGGAGTGACGCGAATGAAAAGAAAAACCCTGCTGCTCACAGCACCGCTCAGTTTGCTCTTTATGATTGGCTGTCAAAAAGCCGAGGTCCAGACTTCCGAGCGATGGATCGATCTATCGCATGACTTTTCGGCCGAAACCGTTTATTGGCCGACGGCCGAGCCGTTCAAACTTGATACGGTCGCTGCCGGTATGACCGACAAGGGCTACTACTATTCGGCCTATCAGTTCTGCGCAGCCGAACACGGAGGCACTCACATCGACGCGCCGATACATTTCGCCGAGGGCCGAAAAACCGTCGATCAAATTCCCATCGAACAACTCATCGCGCCAGCCGTCAAAATTGATGTCTCCGCCAAATCGCTCAAAGACCGTGATTATCGAATCGCGGTCGAAGACATAACCTCATGGGAGGCGCAGCACGGTCGCATCCCTGACGGTTCGATAGTCTTGTTCTATACGGGCTTCGGCCAATACTGGCCTGATCGAACGAAGTATCTCGGCACAGCCAAGCTCGGCGCAGAAGGAGTGGCAGAGCTTCACTTTCCGGGATTGCACCCGGCGGCGGCCGATTGGCTCACGAAGAATCGCAAGATCAACGCGGTCGGTCTCGACACGGCAAGCATCGATTACGGTCAATCGCAGAATTATGAGAGCCACGTGACCTTGATGGGGCAAAACATACCGGCCTTTGAAAACGTGGCGAACCTCGACCGTGTGCCCGCGACCGGAGTAAAGGTCTTCGCGCTGCCGATGAAGATCAAAGGCGGAAGCGGTGGGCCTCTGCGCATCGTCGCGCTGATAACCGAGAAAGCACAGTGACCCTTGAGCTATCCTCTCACGATGCGGCGATGCTGAGTGGCGAATGCGGAGCCGCCGCTCAGATGGCTATGCGCATTCTCACGACGATGGCGAAGGTCTACCGTGCCGAGCGATTGCTCGACATCGAATCCGCGCACATTGACGGCTGCCTCTATCACGGTCTTTCAGGGTTGGAATTCGCCGAGAGGCTCCTCGACGGCGGGGCGCGGGTCAGCATTCCTACGACGATGAACGTCGGGGCCATAGACCTCATGCACCCCGAATATTTTCAAGGCACCAAAGAGTCTGCCGACCGCGCTCGAAGCCTCATGAAGGCTTACGAGGCGATGGGGTGCCGCCCCGTATGGACCTGCGCGCCTTATCAATCGGTTCAGCGCCCGCGCCTCGGCGCGCAGATAGCCTGGGCCGAAAGCAACGCCATAGTATTCGCTAATTCCGTGCTCGGAGCGCGGACCAACCGTTACGGCGATTTCATAGACATCTGCGCCGCCATCACGGGCCGCGCCCCCGCCGTCGGTCTACATTTGACCGAAGGCCGACGCGGGCAGCTTCTCTTCCGGCTGACGGACATCCCTGCTCGTTTGTTGAGCGAAGACTCTTTCTATCCGGTGCTCGGTTATTTTCTAGGCGCGCGAAGCGGCACGAAGATTCCCGTGATCGAAGGATTGCCCGCCGACACGACCGAAGACCAACTCAAAGCCCTCGGAGCGGCGGCGGCCTCTTCCGGCGCGGTCGCTCTCTTTCACGCCATCGAGGTGACGCCGGAAGCCCCTACCGCTTCGGCCGCTTTTCATGAACGGCCTCCCGAAAAGATCATCGACATTAGTTTGAGCGATCTGCGAGCCGCGCTCGGACGGCTCTCCACCGCGCCCGATGGCCGCATCAATGTCGTGGCGCTCGGCAGCCCGCACTTTTCCATAGAAGAATTTGCCCGACTCATGCCGCTGCTTTCATATCTGCCGCCGCACCCGGAAGTCGAGTTCATAGTCTGCACGAATCGCATAATTCTGGCGGCCCTCGAAGAGCGCGGCTGGTCTGCGGCGCTCAAAAGCGCGGGCGTGCAGATGGTCGTCGACACCTGTGTAGTAGTCGCTCCCCTCGTGCGCGCCCGCAGTGGAGTGCTTATGACCAACTCAGGAAAGTTCGCCCACTACGCGCCGGGCAACACGGGCTTGCAAGTAGTCTTCGGCAGCCTTGAAGAGTGCGTCCGCTCGGCCGCGCTTGGGCGCGTGTGGCGCGACAAAGAGTTATGGCATTCTCGCCGGTAAGCAATTTTTTGGAGTGCGGCGGCCCGGACGCCGCTTTCGATTATTCGATTAGTGGAAGCCTATGCAAAGAGCTTGACCAATCACTTCTCCTGTTCGAGCCAAAGCGCCGCCACCGGCGGCGCACTCCAAATATGCCGCAGCCCTACCCTGCATATTTCATCGGTCCCACAACCTCGCGAGGCTTGAGGTCGGGAAGGGTTGCTTGCACCCGCGCGGGTTGTCGGATGGATTTTCTAAACAATGTGAGTTCGATGTAAAGCAGTTCAGCCCCGAAGGGGCGAGATTCAATAGCACAGGGCAACGCCCTGTGAAACGGGGCACAAGTACGACCAAGCCCTGAAAGGGCGCGATAAATCTCGACTTATTACGCCCTTTCAGGGCTTGCGACATGGTTGCGCATGTCCCGGCGCGGTGCGCCGGGCTATTGAATCATGCCCTTTCAGGGCTTTTATTCGAGTACTTTCCTTATGTCGAGATCACGTTAAACAAGCTTGTGATAATGGAAACAGGCTTATAATATTGCTGACTGATTTTGGGTCCGTAGAGCTTCTGTTTATTCACGAGTGCGACTTCCCCAAAGCGCTCGAAACCCGTTGCTTTCCGCGAGGAGATCACGGCTATGTCCGAAAAGGTGTCTTCCAAAAAAGATACGCCTAAAAAATTGACGGTGATGATAAGCAGCACGGCGCGTGATTTGCCCGCCCACCGCGAAGAGGTCATGCATGCGTGCCTCAGACAGGGCATGCTCCCCAAGATGATGGAGCATCTGCCCGCGAGCGATGCGGAAGCGATCTCGGCCTCGATCAAACTTGTCGATGAAGCAGATATTTATGTGGGCGTCTTCGCTCATCGCTACGGCTATGTGCCGACAGAAAATAATCCGCAGCAGATTTCCATCACCGAGATGGAATACAACCGCGCTGTCAAGCAGAAAATCCCGCGCTTGATTTTTGTGATGCATAAAGATCATCCGCTCAAGTTCGAAGATGTAGAACAGGGCGAAGGCGCGGTCAAGCTCAAGGCGTTTAAAGAGCGCATCCAAACCAGCAACATCGTCAACTTCTTCGACTCGCCTGTCGACCTGCGTTCGCATGTCATCAACAGCCTGTCTCATCACCGAGAACCCGACCTCACCGCGTTCCATTACATAAGCGATATACCCGAGCCGCCCGAAGCCTTCATCGCTCACCCTTACACCCTTCTGCAAACTCATCGCCTTGTCGGACGACAGAAGGAACTCAATCTGCTGACCGATTGGGTGACGCGCAGGCAGGACCAAATCTATCGGGCGCGCATGTTGAACATAGTAGCCATAGGCGGGATGGGCAAGAGCGCCTTGACATGGAAATGGTTTCAAGACATAGCTCCGCAGGAGATGAAGCCGCTCGCAGGGCGTATGTGGTGGAGTTTTTACGAGAGCGATGCGAGGTTTGAAAACTTCATCACTCGCGCGCTGGCTTATGTCACACGGCGACCACTCGGTGAAGTGCAGGAGATTCCCTCGCCCGAACGCGAAACGCAATTGCTTGCGGCGCTCGACCGCGAGCCGTTCCTGATAGTGATGGATGGGTTGGAGCGCATTCTCATAGCTTATGCGCGAATGGACGCGGCGTATCTCGCCGATGATGATTTCGACAGGCAGACAGCGAATGTCGTAGCGAATGCGTATGGCTTGCCTGCGAGCGCGGCTGAGTCGTTCGTAGGCCAGCATATCCTGCGCAAGACCGCTGACCCGCGAGTGGGAGGATTCCTGCGCAAATTAGCGACCGTGCGAGCGGCGCGAATCCTCGTCAGCACGCGGCTCTATCCCGCCGACTTGCAGACGGTGACGGGCGAGCCATCTCCCGGTTGTTTCGCGGCATTCCTGCCCGGACTGAGCGATGATGACGCGCTCGACCTCTGGCGGGCGATAGGAGTGAGCGGCGCGCGCGAATCGCTTCTGCCGCTATTCAACCGGGTGGAGAATCATCCGTTATTGATTCAATCGCTTGCGAGCGAAGTCGCGCGCTATCGCCCCGCGCCCGGCGATTTCGATAAGTGGAAGCTCGGCCATCCCGATTTCAATCCGTTCAGCCTGCCGCTTGCGAACGTAAGAACGCACGTTCTCGAATTCGCGCTGCGAGGGCTGAACGACGGAGCGCGCCGGGCATTGCAAATTATCGCCGCGTTCAGGATGCCCGCGAACTACGACACGCTGACCGCGCTGTTGATGGGCGAAGGGAAGCCATGCGCCGGTGAACGTGAACTGGATGAGGTGCTGACAGAGTTGGAAGACCGGGGACTGGTCGGCTGGGACAGGCGAGCCAACCGCTACGACCTGCACCCAATCGTGCGCGGCGTGGTATGGAGCGGGGTGGGCGACGACACGCGACGAGATGTGTACACGAGCCTGCACGCGCACTTTGAAGCAGTGCCTGAGATTGATGATTGGCGTGAAGTCAGCAGTCTCGAAGACCTGACCCCCGCTATCGAATTGTACAACACGCTGATCGGCCTGGGACGTTATGATGATGCTTTCGCAGTCTTTCAGGATCGCCTGAGTAGAGCAATGGCCTATCGCTTGAGTGCAAGTCGTCAATTAGTAGAGTTAGCCGAAAGATTCTTTCCAGACGGGTTGGATGCGCTGCCGCGATTGCGCGGAACATTTGCCCAAGGTTACGCAATCAGCGCATTAGGTACTGGCCTTATTCAGAGGGGTTGTCCGGGGGCGAGCATAGCGACCTTCAGGCAAATGAAAAGCATATTCAAGGATACGAACGATCTATACAACGTCATGATTGCGTTGAGTAATTTAGCTGAAGCTCTGCTTCTATCAGGAAGTGTGCGATTGTCCGAGACATCCTCTCGTTCCGGACTCCTTCTCACTCGCAATAGACATGACCAGTCAGAAGAAGCATGGAGCCTATACTGGGTCGGCCTCGCGCTGACCATACGCGGGGCTAAAGATCATGGAAAAGCGTTGCTTCGGGCGCTTAATATCCGACTGAAACTGTATGACCGCCCAGGCGAAGGACTAGCAAGGGCATATCTTGCGCAACGAGCGTTATGGATGGGCGATCCCACTGCTGCCCAGCCATTGGCGCAACGCGCATGGGAATTAGCTGCTATCCGTTCCGACGAATCCGATTTTATCAGGGCCGCTCGCCTGCAAGGGACTGCTGCATTATTCACAGGTGATCCTAAAGATGTACCATTCGCCGACGAACGGCTACACCACGCGCTCACTCGCGCAAGGATGGTGAATCTGGTTCAAGAAGAACTCCCCGCGCTCGTTGCGCTGGCCGAGTTGCGAAGGCGGCAATCAGATTTGAAAGCCGCACGCGAATTACTCGATGACCTGTGGGAAGCAGCCGAACGCGGGCCTTATCCGCTCATTCACTCGGATGCCTGCAACGTGCTTGCGCAGATAGAGCGCGACGCGGGCAATCTCACTGCCGCAACGGATGCCGCTACGAAAGCCTTTCGCCTCGCGTGGTGTGACGGCCCGCCCTTCGCCTATCACCGGGGACTCACAGCCGCGCGCAAACATCTT
>JAKEHD010000299.1 GCA_022615215.1 Blastocatellia bacterium | reverse complement strand
TCTTCCTGCTTCCCTAATCATCTATAGGTCCTGCATAGCACAAGTCGTTTCACAACTATGTCGACCAGCTTGGGCGGCCCATCATTGTGGAGACGTATGATCCTGGTTTTAACCTCTGGGTCGCCTCCGATTGCAGCCTTTTCTTTCTTGATTGCGGCCTGCACTTTTTCATCGGCCAGGGCCGCGCGTTCCAACTCCGTATCGCTTGTGTCATGGCTGACAAACAGACGGCTGCGCAGCTTGCCGTTCACCTTCACGGGCACTTCTATCTCTTCTTCGCGCGCAAGCTCGTCGCTGTATCCGGGCCACTCGGTATGCGCGAGGCTTTCCGCGTGGCCCAAGCTCTCCCACATCTCTTCTGCGATGTGAGGCGCAAATGGTGTGAGCATCCTTATCAATGCCTCGAACGCCTCGCGCGCAACACGGATGTCAGACTCCGCGGGGCCGCCGTTTTTATCTGCCGCCTGATCGAAGAGATATATCTCGTTGGTCAACTCCATCAGCGACGATATGCACGTGTTCAGGTGCAATCGCTCCTCGAAGTTTTCGGTGATCGCGCGAACTATCTGATGCGTGCGGCGACGCAGCCTGCGCTGATAGTCGGCCAACTCAGTCATCTCTATCGACTCGTCCTCGCTCGATTGCGTGATCGAAGCATGCCACTTGTAGGCTATGCGCCACACGCGCTGCAAGTAGCGGGCTGCGCCTTCAAAACCGGTGTCTGACCACTCTTTGTCTTTTTCGGGCGGCCCTGCAAAGAGCACAAACAGACGGAGCGCGTCCGCGCCGTGTATGCCTATCATTTCGATAGGATCGACGGCGTTCTTTCTCGATTTGGACATCTTCTCAACGCGGCCGACCGTCGCGGGACGGCCGCAAATCGAGCAGGTATTTTCCTCAGTCACCTGTTCGGGAAAGAGCCATTCGTGATTCGGGCACCAGTAGGTCTCCTTGCATATCATTCCCTGAGTGAGCAATCGCGTGACCGGCTCATCGAACTTCACGAGGCCCATATCTCGCATCACTTTGGTCCAGTAGCGCGTGTAGATCAAATGCAGCACGGCATGCTCTATGCCGCCGATGTATTGATCTACGGGCATCCAATAAGCGACCTTCTCAGGGTCGAAGGGCGCTTCCGCGTTGTGCGGGTCGCAGTAACGGAAGTAGTACCAGTTCGAATCCACGAACGTGTCCATGGTGTCCGTATCGCGCCGCGCCGCGCCTCCGCATTTCGGGCAGGCGACGTTTACGAATTCCAGAACGTGATTGAGAGGCGAGCCGCCTTCGACTTCGAGGTTGACGTTCTCAGGCAGCACGACCGGCAATTGATCGTCGGGGACGGCCACTATGCCGCATTGCTCACAGTGAATCATAGGCACGGGCGTTCCCCAATACCTCTGACGCGAGATGCCCCAGTCGCGCAATTTGTAAGTGATCGAACCGCGCCCGAACCCTTGAGCTTCGGCATACTCGGTCATCTGCCGGTTGGCCTCTTCGGCGGGCAGGTTGCTCCATTCACCGGTGTTGACCGTAGTGGTCCACTCTTCATCTGCGACTTCCATTTCGTCGGGCGGTATTTCGCGCCCGTCTTCTGTCAGCTTGATCTGACGGAAGGGCAGATGGTATTTGCGCGAGAACTCGAAGTCACGCCCGTCGCCCGCCGGAACAGACATTATCGCGCCGGTGCCGTATTCGATCAGTACGAAGTTGGCTATCCACACGGGCAGCCGCTCCTGATTGAAAGGATTGATGGCCCAGCCGCCGGTGAATATGCCTTCCTTTTCGACCCCTTCGAGCGAGCGAGCGCCGCGTTGCTGTTGTTTGATTCGTTCGGCAAACCTGAGCACTTCGTCGCGCTGCGGTTTGCCCTCGACTAACGGAGCGAGCAGCGGGTGTTCGGGCGCGAGTATTATGGCATTCGCGCCGAAGATAGTATCTATGCGCGTTGTGAAGACAGTGACCGATTGATCGGTGTCAGCGATTTCAAATCGCACCTCAGCGCCCCGGCTGCGGCCTATCCAATTGCGTTGCATGGTGGCGACGCGTTCGGGCCATCCGTCTCCAAGCGCGTCCAGGCCGTCGAGCAACTCTTCCGCGTAATCGGTTATGCGCGCGAACCATTGCATCAATTCTTTTTGAGTCACCTCTGCGCCGCACCGCCAGCATTTCCCATCCCTGGCTTGCTCGTTCGAGAGCGAAATGTTTTCCTTCGGGCACCAGTTGACGGGCGCGAGCTTGCGATAGAGCATCCCGCGCTCCCACATACGAATGAAGAACCACTGATTCCACTTGTAGTATTCGGGGTCGCAGGAAGCTATCTCGCGCGACCAGTCATAGCTTATGCCCATGCGCTGGAACTGCCATTTCATGTAGGCTATCGCGTCGCGCGTGAACTTTTCGGGATTCGTGCCGTCCTTTATGGCCGCAGTCTCGGCGGGCTGGCCGAAGGCATCCCAACCGAACGGATGAAGGACGTTGAAGCCGCGCATGCGTTTGTACCAGGAGAGCGCATCGCCTATTGCAAAATTGCTCACGTGGCCGATGTGCGCGCGGCCAGAGGTATAAGCCAGCATCTCCAGGCAGTAGAATTTTTTGCGCGCGGGGTCTTCCGTGACCTCGAAGGTTTTTTCATCAGCCCAATGCTTCTGCCATTTTTGTTCGATCTCTTTCGGATGATATTTTTCGTTCATAATCGTGTCAGTTTACCTTCAAACTATGCTGCTACGTAATCTTGTGATTGCATTGGTGGCGGCGGATAAAATTCGGCGCTGAGTTGTCCTCTATTGAAACCCGTCACAGCATTACTCTTTGCTAGTTCCAAGTTTGCCTGAATGTCTTTATTCTCCGGTGCTAGTTCCAACGCCCTTTCAAATGCGCGAATAGCTTCGTCCAAACGATTGGAGCGGGCAAGCGCCACGCCATAATCATTAAGAAGCTTTGGCGTCACTAAACCTGCATCTTCAGCGCTTTCGAAAAGCCATATAGACTTTTCCAACTCATCCTGATCTAAGAAAAACCCTCCTGAAAATGCATAAGCTAACCCAAGGTTGTGTCTTGTATTCTCATTTGGGGCAATCTCGAATGCTCTTAGCATACGCCCACGTGCTTCTTCAAATTGGCCCGATTCATGTGACTGCAATCCAAGAAATGTATAAGCCGCAGCCAAGTTCTTTCTAATGTCAGAAACAATCTCTTGCGACGACTCAACGCCTAACGCTCTGTAATAAAGGAGGCACGCCTCATTAATATCGTCTTCTTTTGCCTTCTGCACTCCGAGATTCAGGAAAGCAATTGCCAAGTTATCTCTTGCAGGTTTGTATTGTGGATCAATACGCAATACAAAGCGCATAATTTCGATACCTTCTTCCCAATCATTCGAACCTTCAGAGCTTTTTACTATAGAGTTATGAAGCACGCCTATGTAACTAGGTATAAGCTCAATGGCGCGCTGAAATTCTCTCTCGGCCTCTAATTGGCTTCCTCGATTTAATAAATCAATGCCGCGCTCGAAAATTTCTTTCGCAAGAACATTGATGTTTATAATCTGCTCCGGCCTCACACTATATGCAAACTGGGATTCTCCTGACTCATCTACAAATTCCAAGTCATATGCTTCACAAGGATCGTCAAATGCTGTGATGACTGCCCCGCGCTGGCCGCGATTGAGGCCGTATTCCGGCAGGTCTTCAGTCAATTCCACAACATCAAGTTCCTGAGCTTTTCTGGTTTCTAACATAACTCACCTCTTTACCGCCTACGGATATAAGCGGTGGTCAGACTCGGATAATCGGCCCCTCGTCTGAAAATCCATCCTGTTATGACTTCAGCCGTATTCCCGTTTGGTCCCGTTATCGGCATAATAACAGTGTACCGCTGACCGAACTCATCGTCTCTCCCAAGCGTCGCTTCGTTATAAGGAAGCTCATCAATAATAGTCTGCGACAATAGCTGCCAGTTTGACTGGTCGAAACCGAGCGCGCTCTTGAAAACTATAGCTTTGTTCTTACCTACAGGACTCGTCGGATCAAGAGCATATTTTTCGAGCTTGTCCGAAGGTATGACTGCGTTTTGATAATTCGGTAGAGCATTAGGGTGTACGCTCCTGCTGCCATTACTCATTATAACTATCTCGACTATTATATGATGGAATCTCCGTTCACAGTAGGCCATTGCTACAGGCGCAAGCCGTGATACCGGTCGATGATCTCCATGCAGAGCTTTTCTGCTTTCTGAGAATCAGGTTTGGGCGGCAGCGAACTTCTCACGTAAGCCTCTTCAGCGAGTTTGAACAACCTCTCCGCTTCCTCTTTCACCCGTTCGAGCGACCACTCGCCGCGCTTGATGGCAAGCAATTGCTCCGCGTCGGCGCGGGCTACGTGTAATTCGCCCTCGACCAGAAACTCAATTCCCATTCGCAGCAGGCGGATCAAATGTCCAGCATTTTTCGAATCAAAGCCTACTTTCTTCACAAGCTCTTTTCTTTTGGCTCCCATGTAGCCGCCGGAATAATACTTCCGTTTCATTCCTGCGTACCTGTCTATCACGGTGCCCAATCGCTCACCGCTGTATGGACCATTTGCAATAACCAAATCGCGCTCGGCCTGTGTCGGGTTCAACTCGTTTATGTCGATGCCGTGCTCGGCTATTTCGCTTTCCAGGGCCGCCATTTCCTGTTGGGCTTCCTGATTGAAATGTGTCATTCGTTTGAACTGCGCATAAGCGTATCCATTGAACGAATGGTACGTGGCTTTAGTGACGAAAATACTTTTATTCTCCCTGAGCAAGCGGCCTAGTTCGTGCTCGTATATGATGTGCTGGTCCGGCAGCCAGAGCAGGCTTAACACGTTCGGGTTGCACTTCAAGAGCAGGTTGATGAACTTTCTCACCTCATAGCTTACAGCGTCCCACTCGCATAAGAATTTTTCTTTCACGTCGGGGCGGCCGAATCCGAGATAGTGCTCGACCGGAGCGACGTAGACGCCCATTATGTCCTTGTCGTCTATGCTGTCAGGGTTGGATTGAGGCACATACATATTGTGCGCAATCGAGCCTCTGTAACCGAGCAGTATCAGATTGTCAGGCAGCAATTCTGCCACACGCTCCTGCGGCAGGTTCTTCAGTTTTATCTCTCCGGCTCGGGTATCCATATCCATATCACCTTCGAGGCTCCTTTATATTCGCCCGGCATGAAGAGCTCTCACTTGCTGAGTTCGCGTATCACGGCGAGGTTGTCTTCGTCGCCGCGCACGTCGTCAACCGGCGTCTCTAAGATAAAGGGTATGCGGCGAAACCGCAAGATGTGCGTCAGGCGGCGAAATGCGTCGGTCCCTATGTGGCCGAGTCCTATGTGCTCGTGGCGGTCAACCCTCGACCCCAGCGGCGCTTTCGAGTCGTTGCAGTGAATCAGCTTTATTCTATCGAATCCGAACGTGCGGTCGATCTCTCTCATGGTCGCTCGCAAGCCTTTTTCGGTTGAGATGTCATAGCCCGAAGCGAAAGTGTGCGCAGTGTCGAGACAGACGCCTACGGACAAATCATCGAGCGCCGCTACGAGGTCTGCGACCTGTTCGAAGTTGCAGCCTATCGATGATCCCTGCCCGGCGGTGTTTTCGATCAGTATGGTCAGGCCGTCGAGTTTCAGCCCTCGCGCCGCCTCGCGGATCGATTCTACGGCGGTAGCGATTCCGTGTTCGGCTGATACGGTTCTCGGATTGCCGGGATGGACTACGAGGTAGTCAGCGCCTAGCTCTAAGCCGCGCTCGATCTCTTCACGGAAAGCTGTGCGCGACCTCGCCTGAATAATGGGATCCTGAGCGGCGAGGTTTATGAGATAGACCGAGTGAATCGCAAACGGCCAGAGTCCTGCACGCTCGCGCGCCTCTCGAAACTCTCGTATCTCATCAGGCGAAAGCGGGCGCGCACGGTAGCCCCTCGGATTGCGCGCGAATATCTGAAAGCCGTCGCAGCCTTTCGCCTCGGCCTGCGCGACGGCCGTTTTCAGGCCACCGGCTATCGAGGTATGCACGCCAAAATTTGGAATGGTGGTTTTCGCCATTCGTATTCATCCCATCTCGTCGAGCGGTGCGCGGGGCCGACCAACGACTTTAAAGATAGCCTTCACGCGCCCGACCTGTAAACGGAGACCGCCCGAATTTGCCGCCATTTCGTTTGCCAGTCGAGAGTCTGCATGATAGAAAGTCTTCAAACAGTGGCTTGACGCAAACGGCGACCACAAGTGAATATCAGTGGACACTAAAAACACACATTACTTCTTAAATGGCGCATCTGCGTAGTCATTCGCCGTTGAGTTTGAGTTGAAATAAATATGGCCGCGATCAGGTATAGCAGTTAGCTCGCTTCATCGCCTCAGGGCGAATAAAGGAGATCGAAATGAGCGCGAAGACAATTTTGCGGACCCCTGATGATCGCTTTCTTAATCTGCCGGAGTTCCCTTATGCGCCTCACTACGTCGAGGTCGAAGGCAAACGCATGCACTACGTCGATGAGGGCGAGGGATCCCCCATCGTCTGCCTGCACGGCGAGCCGTCGTGGGCTTATCTATATCGCAAGATGATACCGCTTCTGTCAGGGAAAAACCGTGTCGTAGCGCCCGACCTCATAGGCTTCGGGCGTTCCGACAAGCTGCCTGAAAAATCCGATTACAGCTTCGCCATGCACGCCCGCGCGCTCGTGGCTTTCATCGAAAAACTGGACCTCGAAAATATCACTCTGGTCTGTCAGGATTGGGGCGGCTTGCTTGGCTTGCCGATAGCGACCGAGTGCCCTGGACGATTTGCCCGGCTGGTCATTATGAATACGGGCCTGCCTACGGGCGACACCCCTCCTACGCCCGCTTTTATGGCATGGCGCACTTTGGCCGAAAAGCAGACCGATATGGATATAGGCCGCGTGTTGCAGAGCGCGACCGTTACCACTCTCGCTCCCGAAATCGTGGCCGTCTACGATGCGCCTTTCCCCGACGCAAGCTATAAAGCAGGGGCGCACGCTTTCCCGTTGCTCGTTCCTATCACGCCCGACAACCCTGCATCGGACAGAATGCGCAAAGCGATAGAGGCGCTCAAGAGTTGGACCAAACCCGCGCTCGTGATGTTTTCAGACGGCGACCCCATTACGCGAGGCGGAGATAAATTTTTCAGATCGCTCATCCCCTCAGCGAAAGACGAGCCGGAGATAACGATCAAAGGCGCGGGCCACTTCCTGCAAGAAGACAAGGGCGAAGAGATTGCCCGTCACATACGCCTGTTTATTGATCGCAGGCCGATAGCCGGGCAATGACATTACGGCGAGCGAATCAAGGAGAGATTATGAACGGGGCTGAGAGTTTATTGAAAACAGCCGTTGCCGCAGGCGTCGAGGTCTGTTTCGCAAATCCGGGCACTACCGAAATGCCGCTTGTGGCCGCATTCGATGCGGTGCCTGGCGTAAGGGCTGTGCTCGGACTGTTCGAAGGCGTATGCACGGGCGCGGCCGACGGCTACGGCCGAATGGCGGGCCGTCCCGCCTTGACGCTCCTCCACCTGGGACCGGGATTCGCAAACGGCATAGCCAATCTCCATAATGCCCGCCGGGCACGCACTCCCATAGTGAACCTGATAGGCGATCAGGCGACGTGGCACCTCGCTGCGGATGCGCCTCTGACATCAGATATAGTATCGCTCGCTGGTCCCGTTTCCGGCTGGGTGCGCACTAACAGATCGGCAGAAGAACTGGCCGCCGACGCGGCCGATGCCATCGCGGCCGCTGCCTCTGGACAGGTGGCTACGTTGATAGTTCCGCACGATAATCAAGCGGGACCGGCGGGCGGCGTGACAGCGCCGCGCCCTGCGGCCTCTCCACCTGCGGCGGGCGAAGAGACTATCAGGCGAGTCGCAGAGTCGCTCAAACGCGATCAGCCTGCGGTGTTATTTATGGGCGGTCGCGCGCTCGGCGAAAGAGGCTTGCGAGCGGCTGCGCGAGTGGCTGCCGTGAGCGGGTGCGCTCTCGTGTGCGAGACCTTTCCCGCGAGACTCGAACGCGGCGCGGGGCTGCCTGCAATCAGTCGGCTCCCTTATTTTCCCGAACAGGGCATGGCCGCGCTCTCGAAATTTCAGACAATAATCCTGGCAGGCACGAGAGCGCCCGTCGCCTTCTTCGGATATGAAGGGATGCCTGGCTCTCTGATCTCGCGGGATCAAAATGTGGAGGCGCTCGCCTCGCCCGAAGAAGATGTTCCGGCAACGCTCGAAGCTCTGGCCGATGCGCTCGGAGCAGGTGCCGACGCAGGAGAAGTATCGCCCGCCACGCGACCGCAGCGACCACAGGGCGCGCTCTCGCTCGAAAATCTCGCCGCAGCCATTGCATACGTTCAGCCCGAAGGCGCGATCATAATGGACGAGGGAAACACGAGCAGCATGGCTTACTTCCCTATGTCGGCGGGAGCGCCTCCGCATTCTTACCTGACGCTTACGGGCGGCGCGATAGGCCAGGGGATGCCCTGCGCTACGGGCGCGGCCATCGCCTGCCCCGACCGCAAGGTGATAAACCTGCAAGCCGACGGTAGCGCAATGTATACGCTGCAATCCTTATGGACTCAGGCGCGCGAAGGATTGGATGTTACTACGCTCATCTGTGCTAACAACAGCTATCGAATTTTAGGCATAGAACTGATGCGGTCGGGGGTGAAAGAGGCAGGCCCACAGGCGCGCGGGCTGATAGGACTCGCTCCTCCCCGGCTCGATTGGGTGCAGATGTCGAAAGGAATGGGCGTGCCGGCCGTCAGAGTGGAGACCGCCGAGTCGCTCGTCGAGGAGCTTGAACGCGCGATTGCCAACTCAGGCCCTCACCTCATTGAAATAGTTCTGTAGAAAATAAAGGAGGATTCGTTATGAGAAAGAGGACTTTGATTTTCTGGATAATGTTTCTGGTCTTATCGACAAACGGCGGCCTTTTCGCCGGCGATTCAAAAACGGCGGCTGACGCTTGGCCCGAATGGCGCGGGCCTGAGTCGAACGGCATGGCGCGGGGTGATGCGCCCACCGAGTGGAGCGACACCAAAAACATTAAATGGAAAACAGAGATCCCCGGCCGCGGCCACTCCACGCCTGTGATCTGGGGCGACCGCATATTTCTTACAACAGCAGTTCCCATTGGCGATCCCCCAAAGCTTGAGCCGTCCGAGGAAGCCCGGAGCGAGCAGGGCCAAGGAGGCCGCCGGCGCGGTCGCGGAGGACCGGGCGGCGGCGCGGGCGCTCAACAGGAGCACAGGTTCATCGTCATGTGTCTCAACAGGAAGTCGGGCAAAGTGCTCTGGGAAAAGACGGCGAAGACGGCCACTCCACACGAAGGCTATCACAGAACCTACGGCAGCTTCGCATCCAATTCGCCGGTCACGGATGGGAAATACGTCTACGTTTCTTTCGGGTCGCGCGGCATCTATTGCTATGACTTCAACGGCAAACTTATTTGGGAGAAAGACCTCGGCGTTCAGATGCGCATGCGCCTTCAATTCGGCGAGGGGACGGCCCCCGTGCTTCACGGCGACAGGCTCATTCTCAGCTTCGATCACGAGGGCGATTCTTTCATAGTGGCGCTCGACAAGAGCACAGGCAAGCAATTGTGGAGGACCGATAGAGACGAGATGAGCTCCTGGGCCTGCCCCCTGGTCGCGGAGCACAAAGGCCGCAAACAGATAGTCGTCAGCGCCACAAAGAAAGTGCGGGCTTACGATTTCGAAACCGGCCGCCTGATCTGGGAATGCGCAGGTCTCGGAGTCAACCCCATACCGGCTCCGGTCCAGCAGGGAGACACCGTTCTTGTAATGACCGGATATCGCAATCCCAAGCTCATGGCCATAAGGCTCGGAAAGGAAGGCGACCTGACAGATTCAGACGCCGTGATATGGACACAGACGCGCGGTCTCTCTTACACGGCTTCCCCCGTGCTTCACGACAACAAGTTCTACACCCTGACCGATAACGGCCTGCTCAGTTGTTTCAACGCAACGACGGGCGAGCCTTATTATCATCAGGTCCGATTGCCGAACCCGGACAGCTTCAAGGCGTCGCCGGTCGGAGTCAATGGCAAACTTTATCTCGCGAGCGAAAGCGGCATTGTGACGATAGTGAAGATGGGCGAAAAGTTCGAAGTGATTGCGACCAACACGCTCAAGGATCAATTCTTCGTCGCTTCGCCCGTCATCCTGGGAGGCGAACTTTTCCTTCGCGGCCGGAACACGCTCTATTGCATAAGCGGTGCGAAGTAAAAACGGTTTTGCGGAAAGCCCGAATAAGCGCAGTCACTGGAGAGCGGCGGAGCGTCATCGCTCTCGAATGATCTTGTCATGTAGAAGCGATTGAAAAGTGTAGCGAATTCCGGTTTACATCATCCGCGAATGAAGGATCAGCGCGGCGGCATAATGGGTTTGAAGAGGGTTTCGAGTTGGCGCTCGATGCGATCGAGTCGCCGTTCGACCGCATCGATTCGCTGGTCGAGACGTTTGATTTCAGCAAGCACCGTATCAAATCGGGCCTCTATGCGGGCCTCTATGCTGGCGAACCGGGCCTCTATGGTGGCGAACCGGGCCTCTATGGCAGCGAATCGCGCGTCGAGTTGCTTGTCGAGTTGCTCGAAAAGTTTTGCAATGAATCGCTGGTTGAGCCATGATGCGCCGAAGATCGCTATCACCAGCCCGATGACTGTGAT
>JAKEHD010000298.1 GCA_022615215.1 Blastocatellia bacterium | reverse complement strand
TTCTCCGCAGAATTCGCACGGCGATACACCGTGCGCCGAAGCGTCCTGCCGGGCGAGCGGCTGAACGCGTCGTTACGCCGTCTGCGGTCGGCGTAACGATGAAGCTGACCGGGCCGCCGCTTTGAAACGATGAAACTGACAGTGACCGGCGTGACTCATAAGAAGGCGGCTGCGGCGGCTCCGGTCGAGCGCCGAGTTAGACTTTTTGGGACTATCATTGGAAGTTTCTCCGGAAGCCGTTTGGCGTCGACGAACATAGTGCGCTACTGTGGCTGCGCTTACTCGTTGAAGTTGAATGTGAGTGTGCCGATGATCTTAACTGGTACACCGCTTAGAAACGTCGATTTGAACTTCCAGCTTCGCGCTGCGGTCACTGCTGCATCCTTTAGTAATGGGTGACCCCGCCATGCGCGGGCCGATATGACGTTGCCCTCCTCATCAATGGTTATCTCAACGACTACCGTGCCCGATGATAAGCCTGCTGCCTTTGCATGCGGTGGGATTGTCGGGTAAACCTTGCTTATGGCCTCACGTTCAAGCACGCCGCCTGACTTGCGAAGAATCTTTGACGGCCCAGACTTCTCCTCAACCGGCGGTGGTGGTGGTGGTGGATCGGGCTCCAGTTCTATACGATCTATCGCAAGCACGATGCGTTGGGCACCCGCTCCTTTCACCTGATCTATCACCTGCACCACATCGCCGTAGGGTTTGTCTTTGGGGCTTTCGATTGCCACAGCCTTCTCGTCTCCATAAAGAATAGCCTGAGATTCGAGCTCTTCCTTGAGGACGGTGCGCAACTCGATTAAGTCCATAACTCTGCGGTTCAGTTCAACGGCTTGGTCAAAACCCGCTCCCCCTGACTTTATGTCAACAAGGAGCCTAACACCTATCAAGCCGGGAATGTACCCCGGAACCCGGCGAGGAATGCCTTGTCGAATCCCACGATTCATCTGCTCGCTTTCTGTGCGATCAACCCTTTCGGGCAGTTGCGTCTCGAATATCAATGGCTCTTTTGTGCCTTCTTTCTCTACCACGAGTCCGATACGGTCATGGCCTACTTTTCGAATAGAATCAAATACGGCCAGCACCGTTTCGTACTTCACATCCTTCCCGCTTTTGACGTATACGATGTGGTAATAAGACGGCTGATCTTTGAGTTTTTCACTGACCTTCTGTCCTATATCGCTTTGCGGGATCTTATCTGAGCCAAAATAATACTCGCCATCGCTGAGAATCGTTATCAGGGCCGAAGACTTTTTGCTGATGTCTAGGTCAGACTCAGCATGTTGCACTTGTGGAAGCGAGATAGAATCTTGCTTGGCCGAAGACTGGCTGCTGTCGTGTTGAGCCTTGCAGCCGGAAGAAGTTGCTGTCAGCGGAAGTACAATCGATATAAGCAAAACGATCAATCTTCTAACCATAACCAATTACCTCCCTTTTGCTAACATGAATTAGACCCGGAAAATTTGCTTACAATACTATAAACTTATTTCCAGTATTACAAACTTGCTTACAATACTGGAAACCTATTTGTTTCCATATCTGTAAACTTCTTGCCTGTTTCCAGGTTTCCATATTTATAAACTTTTTCGCTTCAGGATTCGACTCTCTGCCGGTCCCGATTTCACGCGGCTTAATCTTACTCTTTCCTCACTACACGATCAAGTTTACATCGATGCTTTTTCGCCCCATATCCGGCTTTGCATTCTCCGCAATCTTGTGAGGCTGTGGTTTGGCATGAACGGGTCATACAGGCATGGGCTTTGGGGACTTCATAAGTAACAATATCGTGTTCATCTCGCTGACGTAACAACTCAGATTTCAGGTATTGATAGACCACGACAAATCTTTTTCGCCAGCTTGTTCGGTATCTCCGTGTGTCGAGGTACTGCTTCCATTTCTCCGGTCTTGGGATTGCACCACAGTGAATGCTCACGACCCTCTCTCTTGAGATAACAAACCGTGTTTACGTAGGTGTCTTAGCAAAGAGCTACGTTTCATCGTATGACGACCGTTTCTCTGATGGCATCCTGTGGTATCGCACGCAATGCATCTTCTCGTCGGTCCTCAAGAATGAGCGCGATTGCTTCGGCAAGACTATTGCGACATTCTTCAATGGTGCGGCCCTGCCCATTAGCGCCAGGAATCTCCGGGCAATACGCGATGAACCAATCATCGTCTCGTTCTATGATTGCTGTGAATTCATTATGCATATTTACCTCCGTTTCATTTCCACTTTTACTCATACTTTGATCTCCCTTATTGTCAAAGATATTACCATCAGGATATTTTATTTCACAGCTTGCTCTTCAGGGATTCGAATGCCTTCGCTATCGCGCCGCAGATGATGATCTCCGTGTTGCTCTCGTTCACCGCGTTGTTGGTTCCACAACTGCGGCAGGGGATGGCAGGCATCTCTATCTCAAGTTTGAAGGGCGGCATCTCTTTGTATGAAATGTCGAGCGCGAATCTGCGCTTGTGGGCTTTGCGCCCCATCAGGTCGGCATCGCATTTCCGGCAGTGATGCGCTTTCGATATTATCCCCTTTACTCTGGTCAATATGCTCTGCCGCTTGAAGACCTCGTCCATTATGTAAAGCGCGAAATCGTCATCCGCATACCTCGCAGGTTTGCCATCCGCAGGTTTCATAAATGATGCGCCGAGGAAAGTGACTCTCACTTGCTTGTATTTGCCTACGAGCTTCGGGACTGTTATGAATTCCGCCGGTTTGCTCTTTCTAAACATAACCTTGCATCCTGACTGGCCTGGAATGGGATTTCACCACGGAGTCACGGAGACGCGGAGAAAAACCAAGAAAGAAATCTTTATCTCTGTGCCTCCGTGCCTCTGTGGTGAGATTTTTTGCTTGCCTGAACATGCGATTGCCGGTAAGCATTCGATGAAGCCGCCCGATTTTTATTTCGACGGTTTGGCCGTATCAATCGCTTTCAAAAACGGCCCGGCTATCGCTTGCGCGCTCTCCTCTATGGCGCGGGGCGTCGCTCCCAGGTTCGATAGCAGCGCCACCACGACTCCCGCATCCCTGTAGATGAGTACGACGGCCCGGCATCCGCCCATGCTCCCCGCGTGATGCGCCATGCGACGCCCCTCCGAATCCTTGGCGATTCGCCAGCCGATTCCGACCCCCGTCTCTTTGCCCTCCGATGTGCGCTGAGATGTGAATAGCAGGTCGAGCGTTTCGGGTTTTAAAAAACCCGCCCGCAAGTGCGCCGAGCCGAATCTTATCAGGTCTTCGGCAGTCGAGAGCATCCCGCCGCCGCTCCATTTATAGCTCGGATCGACGTAAGCCGCGTTCTTTATCTGGCCTGAGCGGTCGCGGTCATAGAAGCCCGTCCGGTCGGGGATTATCTGGTCGGGCCGGTCGGCTGTGGTCTGCTCCATCTTCAAGGGTTGAAAGACGGCCTCTTGCAGATAGTCGAGGAAGCTCTTTTTGGAAGCGCCTTCTACGACCGCGCTCAGAAGCGTGTAGCCGAACGTGGTGTACTGGTATTTGGTTCCCGGCTCGGCGACGAGCGGATCGTCCTGAAATATCTTCAGCGAATCCACAACCTTGTCGTAATGCTCGAAATCTATGTTGCGGCCGTTCGTGTAGTCTTTGGCCTGATAATGGCGGATTCCTGACAGGTGGCCCGCAATCTGGCGAGCGGTGATCTTATGGCCTTTGTCGGGAAAGGTCGGGACATATTGATGAATGGGGGCGTCGAGGTCGAGTTTGCCTTCTTCATACAGTTTGGCCACTGCGGCTACGGTCAGCATCTTCGAGACGCTGCCCAAACGAAAGCGCGTCCGTTCGCTAACGGGCACCTTGTTTTCAAGGTCTGCGTATCCGAATCCCTCAGACCAGACGATCTCGCCGTTTATGCCTACGGCTACGGACATGCCCGGAATATTCAAGCTGTCTGTGAGCGCGCGCACCGCTGATCGGCCCGATCTTATCGCATCACTGTAACGAGCTTCGGCTTGAGCCTGACTTTCGAAGGCGCGCGCGCCGGTCAACGAGTCAGTGGTTGCAACGGCGGCAATCGAAGGCGCAAGGATTAAAGCGACGGCGCAGATGATAAAGAGATTCCTGAGATATGTGCGGACGTGGCAGCGCAATCCGAGGAGCAATGAGTTCATCTATTCACCTCTTGAAGCGAGTATTGAGACCCTGGACCTGTAAATTCATCTCCGTCGTTTGTACAGTCTAACCTTTCATGCGCCCCATAATCCAGCGCGCGAGGAGATCGAGGAAATCTTTGCGGACCCATTTCGTCAAGCCTCTGGCTTATTGTAAGCAGAAAATTTTCAAGCTGTCTTGAATATTTTTAACCTCCCCCGGCCGTTGACACGGAGTCCGACCGCGAGCCATCATCATAAATCGAGGAGTCAAACATGTAGCGAGGGCAACGCCCTGAAACCATGAGAACGGCTGCGCCGCATGTCCGACAATCTGCCAGATTGTCGCCCGCTTCGCTAATCGTGCGACCGGCAGCCATCGACAAGCTGCCAGCTTGTCGGACATTTCCCGAAGAGATCGCAAAAGCTTTCTGCTGAGTCGTTCGCAAGCGGCTCGACTCTCAACAACTCAAAAGAACCTCGCATAAAGATTTCTTTCTCATAAAGATTTCTTTCTCATAAAGATTTCTTTCTCATAAAGATTTCTTTCTTGTCGTCCGCGAGGTTCTTTTTATTATGTCACTCGATCAAATCGGTCATCCTGGTTGTGTCATTCAATCAAATCGGTCGTCTTTGCTATAAAAGGGTTTTTCCAGGGACGGAGTGGCGGCAGCCGAATATCTCAAGCCCTGAACCCTTTTACATCTTCATAAGCGAGAGATCGAGCAATGGCATAAAACGTGCTGACAGAAATTCATGGTCCCCGCTTCAGCCCTTTAAGCACAATACCAGTGAATGAAATTCGAAAAAGAGCGAAAAGAGCTTGCTCCCAAAGAAGATATAGTATCTTCTAATCTTGTAAAAAAACAACTTA
>JAKEHD010000297.1 GCA_022615215.1 Blastocatellia bacterium | reverse complement strand
GTGGTGCTCGAAAGCCGCACCACTCATTTCGATCTAACCCTTGAAATGCTGCCGACCGAAGAGGGCTTGATCGGCGCGCTCGATTACAGCACGGACCTGTTTGATCGGACGACTGTTAAACGCATACTTGGGCATTACGAAGCGCTTTTGAACACACTGAAGGATGGTCCCGAATCCAGGCTGCTCGACCTCTCGCTTGGCGAAGACCGTCCGGATTCGACAGAGAGTATCTCGGTTCATGAAAAGTTCGAGGATGAACTTTTCAAATTCGGCATCTTCCAGTAAAAGGGAGGTTCCCATGGCAAATCTGGTGCAACTGAACCCCGTCAAATCGCATCCGCGGGGCAATGGCTCAGGAGGCAAAATACTTCTGGTCAAACCGCCTTACTTCACCCCCTGGACCCCTCCGCTTGGTATCGCGATTATAAAATCTTACCTGGCGGAGTCCGGCTACGGCGCGAAATGCTTCGACTTCAACATAGATCCCGAACTGTGGGGCATGCATCACAAATACTTCGCTCAGTTGCAAGAGCTTGAAGACGTCTCGATCAATGACGGGTACTCGAAGCTGTGGTGGATACTGAACTCTCATCTGCTCGCTTATGTCAATGGTGCCGACGCCGAGACCTGTGCAGAGGTTTTGCGGTCGGTCATCCCTGTCTACCAGATACGGTGCACGAACCGCACAATCGAGAGACTGGTTCTTCTGGTCGAAGGATTCTTCAGGCGGCTTGAGGAGATAACCGGGCAGATCGATCTGTCTGAATACTCGGCGGTCGGGACAAGCACATACACCACATCTCTATCTGCGTCGCTATTTATTTTAAGGCTCATTAAACAAACCAAACCGTCTATCAAGACCATAATGGGCGGAGGCGTTTTCGCCGACGATCTGGCGCTCGGCTCCGAAAACCTCGACGTTCTCATCAATGAATATCCATTTGTGGACCATATAGTGCTCGGAGAAGGCGAGCTTTTGCTGTCGGAGATCATAAGCGGGAGACTCGAAGATAGCAGAGTCGTCTCCATCGCTTCGATAAATGGAAAGACGCTTGATATGAGAGAAGTGCCAAAACCCGATTTCTCCGATCTCGATGGCAGCCTCTACCATCACCTCTCGATTGAGGGCGCGCGCAGTTGTCCCTTCCAGTGTAGTTTCTGCTCGGAGACCATTCAGTGGGGAGACTATCGCAAGAAGCCTGTGGATCAATTTGCGAATCAGGTCATAGAGCTTGCGCGCCATTACAACAAGAACACCTTCTTCATGGGCGACTCGCTTATGAATCCCTACATCAACTCATTTGCATCCGAGTTGATCGATCGAAAAGCGGACATACTTTACGATGGATACCTGCGGGCCGATAAGCCCGTCTCCAACCGAAGGTTCGTCCGTATGTGGGCCGATTCGGGCCTGTTTCGAGTCAGGCTCGGCATCGAAAGCGCATCTGCTAAAGTGCTGGATTCGATGGATAAGATGACGACACCCGATGTAATATCCGAGGCATTGAAGACGCTTGCAAGCGAAGGAATCCGCACGACGACATACTGGATAGTGGGTTTTCCGGGGGAGAGCGAAGAAGAATTTCAGGAGAGCTGCCACTTCATTCGCAATCACTACAGGTATATATATGAACTGGAAGCGCATCCTTATTACTACTACCCTTATGGACAGGTCGGTTCCAGACTGCATGAATGCTATTCGCTGTATCCGAACGAGGTGACCGATATCATCAAATTCAAGGTCTGGGAGATAGTCGATGCCAATCCGATGCGCGAAGAAAGGTATGATAGGTTGCGAAGGATTTCAAAGCTTGCGGCTGATCTCGGTCTGCCCAACATATACACTATGGCCCAACGTTATGAAGCTGAGGACAGGTGGGCGCGGCTTCATCCCCTGGCAGTCGAAATTTACGGGCGAAGCAGAATACACAGAGAGGCGGCCAGATTGCCCAAACACCCTGTCAGGGTGTTTGCCCAAGAGTTGCTGCCGGAGCGGTCAGAATCTTCGTCGCCTTCCGAACTTATAGAGTGTTATCAGGCGTCTGTGAAAAAGAGCCTGGACGAGAAAATTCTGACCGATGCGATGTTGCGCTTGATCCAACACAACGAGATGTTGCTCATGGGGCTTGAGAATGAGAAATATTTCCTCCCTGCTGATGGCGATCATTGGCAAAGCTCTCAACTGCTCTTTGTTCATGAGATGGGCGCGGACTCCGGCGCTGAGCCTTCCAAGCAGCTTATGATCGAGAATTTGGCGGCCGGGATGCGGCCCGAGCCAGGGAAGTCCGTGAAGGCGCTGCTTTTCAAAGGAGAATCCCAAACCTGCGAGTTGCTGTTGCTTGCTCATCGAGCGGTTGCCGACAGAAAGAGTGTCATACTGCTCTTCGAAGACCTATTCAGGATCTACGAGCAGCTTTACAATCACAGGGAGATTTCACTGGCTCCGGTAGAGGCGGGTTATTCGGATTTTATCCTCAAGGCGACGAAATCCGATGATTATAAGATCGAATGTGAAAACCTCACAATCAACCTGCGCGATACCCGGGTGCCGCGCCCGGAGCATCAATCTGAGATTGAAAGCGAAACGAGCGACTCACGAATTCTGCCGCTCGATGCCGGTGTCTCGGAATCGCTGCTGAGCCTGCTCCCTTCAGAGTACGACCTTGATCCCGGGCAGGTCGTTGCGTCCGCGCTTGTTCGCGCACTCGCCGGAGAGATCGAGGCCGGGAGCCTTTCGGTCGATGTCACACAGAATCTCAGGCAGCGCCATCCTGAGTTGTGGGGCACGGTCGGCGCTTTGACACTGACACGAAGACTGCCTGAATCGTTATTAAACACCCTGAGGTCTGAGGCCCGGTTTTCAGAAGTTGTGATTGCCTTGAAAGAATACTCCTCAAACTGGCAGGTCGATGAGGCGGAGGGGCAAACAACTACTAATAGACTGTTGCTTGATCTGGAATGCCTTAAAGATGATCCATGGCTGGGCGGCGACCAGTGGGTTCCGCGCGGTTTCGTAGTTACAAGAAATGCTCCCAGGCGGCATTATGATCTCGAAGTGCTGCCGGTTTGTTGCGGCCGGCAGGTAAATATTCATCTCATATATCGAGTCAGCGAATTTTCGAACAAAGTGCTGGATCAACTATGCGCCACGCTTCCTGCGAAGATTGAAGCATCGCTCAGTCACTGCGAGAATTATAAGGCTGCAAAGCAGTACTGGTTGAAGGAATTTTCAAGCGAAGCGATGGAATCTAGCGGGGCAATGCCTGTCGACCGGCCTGCAACTTCTGTATTCGAGCGCATGAGCCGACCCTGCTCGATTGAGCGATCAACTCTGGAGCGCGCGGCTTTGAAGTGCCAGACAAGTATTCAGAATCTCTTTCTATGCGCTTTCAGCGTATTGCTTTCCAGGCTGACCGGGCAGGAAACCCTGACGTTGGTAATGTGCCTGGTGGATGATGCTGGCGCGCATGCAGTTCCACTGAGATTGCAACCGTCGTGGGATGCGAGCCTCAGTGCGTTCGCTCGTGAGGTAGCTGAAAAAGTAACTCTCTCGCAACGACACGGAGCGGCGGCATTCGACATTCTCTTCGATCAGGTTGCGAGCAGGAGGGCTCTGCCCTCCTTCGATACGGCATTCATAGCTGATGAATCATCTCGATATCAGGTGAGCGATCTTTGGAGCATATTGAAGGGCGATCAACGGCCAGCCGCCGGGGAAATCGCTCTCGCCCTGAAAGTTTCCACTGTCAATCAAAAACCGGGCGCAGAGCTTGTTTACATTGCGGAGCGATTTGAGCTTCAGATGATTGAGAGGATGGAACTCTACCTGCAAAACATTCTGGAGCAAGCCGCAAAAGAGTCGAACGTGCGGATCGGCGATATCGCTTTCGACTCTCGCGAAAAATCCTCTGATGTTTCGCAATTGCTCGCCATGGAGAAATTTCAGTTTTAGCCCGATTCAATCAATATCGAATCCGGCCGGGAAATCCCGTGTTCGGCCGCTCCTGAACTATATATCCCCTTCTGTAAGGAACTGACTATGGCCATAGCGGACTCGGAGTTAATAGTCTTTGACTCCAAGCTCAAAGAAGAGAAAGAGTACTGGATAAAGAGACTGGGAAGGAAGATACCAAAGACCGCCTTCCCGGCTGACCTTCATTCGGATTCAGGGGCCGACTTCAGCCCCGACTCTCTTGGAGTCT
>JAKEHD010000038.1 GCA_022615215.1 Blastocatellia bacterium | reverse complement strand
TATCAACAAATATGATTTCATGCCCCCCGTGAACGCTTACAAAAGTAAAAAGGCAAAAACGAAATCTTTTCACCTTTCTCACTTTTACCTTTTACCTGATGCCGGTTCGCCGGAAACCATATCCCGACGCCTGAGAAAAGTTTCATACGCTGCGGGCGCGAATGTTATAATGGAGGCGCTATGACTCCAACTCTGACTTTGATTTCAGTCGGCATAGCCCTGATGACGATAATCTTATCGATCTTCGGAGCCTCCTGGCTCAACCAGAGGGCCATAGAAAAGCACACCGACTTGCTGCGGGAAATGCTCGCCGCACAGTTTAAAGCCATCGACGCGCGATTCGATGTGGTCGATGCGCGATTTGCCGCTGTCGAAGCGCGATTCGCCGCCGTCGAAGCGCGGCTTGACCGCATAGAACGCCAACTCGATGCTGTGTTCAAACCGTCGCTGCCCAAATAACGCGCCCTTATGTATGGATGGCGGCGGAAGCAGGCGCGAATGTTATAATGGAGGCACCATGACGCCAACTCTGACTTTGATTTCGGTCGGCATAGCCTTGATGACGATAATCTTATCGATCTTCGGAGCCTCCTGGCTCAATCAGCGAGCCTTAGAAAAACACACCGATTTGCTGCGGGAAATGTTCGCTGCGGAGTTTAAAGCCATCGACACGCGATTCGCCGCCATTGAAGCGCGGTTCGAGGCGCGATTCGCCGCCATTGAAGCGCGGCTCGACCGCATAGAGCGCCAACTCGACGCTGTGTTCAAACCGTCGCTGCCAAAATAGCGCGCCCTTATTCTAAGGATGAGGGATGAAGGATGAATCGACACCTTCACAACTACTTTCATCCTTCATCCTTCATCCTTTCCGAAAGGCTTCACCTACCGGCTCCTCTGTTAGCTCCATCAAAGCGGGCTTGATCGACTCTATCTCTCTTTCCAGGCGATCGAGCGATTGCTCGGCTGTGGTCAAGTTCCCTGCTCTGCCCATCTGCTCCAGTTCGAATGATGTCCTGAAAGCTGCTTCAGCCTCAAGCCCTCCAAGAGCTCCCTTCAGCGCGTGCGCCGCCTGTTCCACCATCTCGCCTTCTCTGTTGCTGATCCCCTCACGAATCTGTGACAGGTAGCCTGGATAATTTTCAAAGAAGACCTCGACCAACTCCCGCAAAAATTCCACGTCCCCATCCACCCGCGCAAACAACGCCGGTGCGTTCAGCATCAACGGTTCAGGAGCAGCCGTCTTATTGTCCGGTTCGGAAACCGCGCCCTCTTTCTTTTCTTCCATCTCAGGCACCAACCTTTGTATAGCCTCAAAGAGGTCTCGAACCTGAATAGGCTTCGAGACGTAATCATCCATCCCTGCCGCAAGGCATTCTTCGCGGTCCCCCTTCATCGCCCGCGCCGTCAGGGCTATTATCGGAATGTGCGTTTTCGTTGCCTCTTCCTTCTTTCGGATAATCACTGTCGCTTCCAATCCGTTCATTTCAGGCATCTGCACATCCATCAATATCAGGTCGAACGACTGGCTCTCATAAACTGCTAACGCCTCCTTGCCGTCGTTTGCAACCATGACCTTATGCCCCTGCTTCTCCAACATTCTGACGGCCAGCAACTGATTGACCTTGTTGTCTTCCGCTACAAGTACTCTGAGGCTCCGTTCAGTACCCCTGTAGAGGGCATAAAGATTCCTTTTTCTTCTGTGCCTTCCACTGTTAGGGAGGGAAGATTCCTGTTTCGAGGTCTCATCGGCCTGAGCGGTTGCCGGCTCTGATGCCCGCCTGTAGTTTTCAGTGAATGCCAGGATTGAATCGAGCAAATCCGATTGTGAGACAGGCTTGATGAGATGGCTCGTCAAACCGAGTTCCCGGCAACGCGCGGGCAGGCCGCGCTCGGTCGCCGATGTCAACATTATTATGGGCGTATCTTTCAGTTCCGGCTTCTGACGTATATGCTCTGCTACAGTGAAGCCATCCATCTCAGGCATATGATAATCCAACAACACAAGGCTGAAAGCCTCTCGCTTTCGACCGGCTCGCGAGAGCGCGGAGAGAGCTTCGGCTCCGCCTTCGACTGCCGTCGGCTTCATCTGCCAGTTGGTCAGCGTCTCTGTGAGTATGCGCCGGTTCGTGACATTATCATCGACCACCAGAACAGGCAGACCTCGCAGGTTGAGCGGGTCGACTATGAACGCGCGGTCTGCCGGCTCATCGCTCAATGCGAACGCGGCCGTAAAGTGAAATGTGCTGCCTCTATTCTCCTCGCTTTCGACCCATATCCTTCCCCCCATCATTTTGACCAGTTGAAACGATATGGCCAGACCGAGGCCCGTGCCGCCGTATTTGCGAGTCGTCGATCCGTCACCCTGCTCGAATGCCTCGAATATGCGCGCCTGCTTGTCCGAAGGAATGCCTATGCCCGTATCGCTGACCGAAAAGTGCAGGCAGACTTCCCTGTCTCCGTGCGACTCCACTTCGACGCGGGCGATCACCTCTCCCTGCCGGGTGAACTTTATGGCGTTGCCGACCAGGTTGACTACGATCTGTCGCACGCGGCCCGGATCGCCAACCAACCCGTCGGGCACATCGGCAGGAATGTCGCAAACGATTTCCAAACCTTTTTGATGAGCGCGAACCGCAATGGCTTTGACTGCGTTGTTGAGGTTTTCGCGCAAACTGAAATCTATCCTATCGAGATCGAGCTTGCCCGCCTCGATCTTTGAGAAGTCGAGTATTTCGTTTATCAGGACGAGAAGCGAGTCGGCAGAGGATTTGACCATGCCGAGATACTCACGCTGCTCTTTCGAGAGATCGGTTTCAAGAGCAAGCTCAGTCATGCCTATAACGCCGTTCATGGGCGTGCGTATCTCGTGACTCATATTGGCAAGGAATTCGCTCTTTGCGCGGCTTGCCGTCTCGGCGGCCTCTTTCAGCCCGGCCTCTGTCTCCAGTTGACGGCGGATGAACTCGGTCTGCTGCCGCACGCGGCGTCTGAGCACTCCCACCCAGGCGAAAGCCGTGAGCACGACTATCGTCATGGCGGCAAGCATCCCGAGCACGCGCGTGAGGGTCCACCACGAAGCCCCGACGAGCACTTCTATATCTTTGGGCGCGCGAAGCAGAAACCGGAAGGATTGAATAGAGGCGCGACCGGTTTCGCTCGACCGCGATTGGTCGACCTGGGCCAGGCAAACACCCGTCAATCGGACCAGGCTGCCGTTGTCGAGAGAGGTGAGGTCTTCGCCGTTTTGCACATTTTCCAGAAAAGCATTGAAAGTGTACTTGCCTGCCTGTAGGGTCAGGATATGCTCGGTCGAGTTGGCCACACGGTCGAGCAGGTAGCCTTCGATCTGCACCAGTTGAGAGTGATAGTTGCCGCCCAGGGCTTCTTCGGCTGTTATGAAAATCGGAGCGGGCACCGATCCGGCGCTGAGTTTTTTAAATGTGGCATCCTGCAAGACGGGCGTATACTCGCCCGCTGCGGCGAATCCGACCACATCTATCCGATCACCCGGTTCTACAGGGGTATCCTGCCGGGTCTGTACCGAAAGCCCTGAGGTTGCGTCTCTGATGAAGATCAGACCTCCCGGCCGCCTTAGTGTGACGACCCCTTGAACCCGCACACGATGGCCGACTGGCCGGCCGGGATTGAACTGCATAAGAGTATTTATAGGTTGCACGGGCAGCGAGGAAATATCGGCGGCACCCGGTTCGATCAAAGATATATTGTCGAGTCCCGACACGAATAACTGAATGCCGACCAGTTGTCGCTTCTCGTTGAAGAGCGTGCCGCATACGCCGCGTATACGAACGCGAGCGTCGATCAGATGCACCGGCAGCTTGTTTGCAAGGCCCGGTATCAAGGCCCGGAATTTGTGTGTGCCCGAAACCAGGTGAAGCGAGGCATGATCGTCGTTGTCAGGGATAACCGTCTGAACTATGCCCTCGGCTTCGATCCAGTTACTGTCGTGCAAACCTGAAAACAACTCATCGAGCGATACTCGCGGGGCGACCGGCAGCGACTTGAGGAAAAAAGTCTTCCCTGACTTTCCCAAAATCCGCACCTGGGGATCGACCACTACGGGAGCGAAATCGCCCGGCCCGCTGCGCCCTTCGACTTCCACCAACTGGCCCGCCTCCAATCGGGGGACCGCTTCGCGATTGGGGAACATGAAGATGCCCGCCGTAGAATCCTGTATGAAAGCAAACTCCCAGAGAGTATCCGTATAGGTCACGACCCCGCGCAGGCGAACCGGATAGTTTCGTTTGGCTTCACTGGCCGTGAGTCTATGCACCTCTTCAACGGTCGTTAGCAGAGGCAGTCTTCCCTCTCTCAAAGAAGAGTCAACGGCCTGCTCGTCTCCGCCTTGTTGAGAGGATTCCTTTTGAGGAAAAAAGCCTTCCTTGCCGACTTCTCGAAACAGGGCGTCCTCCAGGATCACCTGCGACCCTGCCACAGACGGAAAACCAAGTACATCTATATAGGTGCCCGGTTGCACGGAAGCCATCTGAAGGGTTTTGACCTGAATGCCGCCGGTCTCATCGGTGATGAAGAGGTCGCCCGAAAAGCCCTCCCTCACGGTCAGGCTACTGACGTCCGGTTGCCCGGTTACGACGCCCCGCACTCGAACACGATGGCCGTAAGTTTCGCGCGAGTCGAGTTGCAACAGGCTCCCTATAGGCCGCGCCGGAATCGAGAACGGATCGCTCAGGCTCGGCTCTTCGATCACTATGCTATCGCGGTCGGGAACCAGTAGTTGAAGGCGAATGGGCTTTCCTCTGGCATCGAAAACCGTGCGTGAAACTCCCCGGACCTTCACTTTTGAATCTATGAATGCATCGTAATCGAAGCTGCTGCGCTGCGCAACACGCGCTTTGAACCTGCCATCGACAGTAGCGATATCGAGGGAGACTTGTCCGTCGGGCGAAAGCTGTGCGGACCTGACAATCCCGCCCGTTTCAACCAGCCTGTAAGAGTATTCCCCCGTAGCCAGGTCTTTTATCGATACCTGCGGGGCATCGGGCATCTTTCCGGAATCGAGAAAACCCTCCCTCACGGTCGGGCTACTGAAGCCGATGACCATATTCGATGAATCGCCTCGCCCTGTTACTCCTTCTATCTCCACTTCCTGGCCGGGAGTAAACGTCCCTTCGATTTTGGAAGTATCTATCTGCACGCCCGCCGTCGAGTCCTGAACGATCAAGGTGGCGGAAAAAGGGAAGTAATAGGTCACAACGCCGCGAAGCCTACAGGGCTGCCCGCGCTCGGCATCATCGGGAGAGAGGTCGAGCACCTGCCTGGCGCTCGTGTGTACTGCCCGGTCGCCGTTCAGCGAAGAACTGCGGCAAGCCCCGGAAGCCGCAGCTATAAGCAGTATCAATAACAAGCGAGGCAGAGACGAGAGGGGTCGAGATACGCGATCATTGTGAGGATATGAATCTTTCATGCACCTGCCAGTTTGAAAGCGGAACACGATGTGTTCTTAGGACGCCTGCGGAGTAAGATCACAGCCGGGCGTAGGTTAGGCCGTCTATAAAGGGGCTTTGCTGATGACATTTTAGACCTGAAATATTCGTTCTCCAACAGTTATTTAAGAGCCTTCTGTCAGCGGAATTTACGATTTCAACCTCGCAAACTCAGCCGTCAGCCATCAGCCGTCAGTCTTCAGCCGTCAGTCTTCAGCCGTCAGCGGTCAGCCACCAGGGACGGCATTCAACCACCGTATTGCACTGATAACACAGATATACTGCGCGCGGGATGAATTGACAGTTTC
>JAKEHD010000296.1 GCA_022615215.1 Blastocatellia bacterium | reverse complement strand
GGGTATCATCCTCTGATAGAATTATCAATCAGTATTTTTGTGGATATTTTGTCCACATTATTCTATATTTGGCTATCAGAGATAGAGCTAGACCCCGCTCCATAGTGTTCGAGTCTTCGATTGAAAATTGCATTTGAGGAGGCGTTATATGCTGCACACACACAAGGCCATCATTCAGAACAAGCGATTGATCTGGCTTGAGGGGGAGCCTGAAGCCATCAAAAAACCGGGAGCCGTCCTGGTTTACGTCACCATCCCCGCAGAGGGCCTGACTGCTCCTTACGAAAATTTTGAGAGGGCGCAAGAGGAAATAGAACTCCGGCCGACCGAATGAAATGCTCACGAGTGACGAGTGACGAGAAGCGGCAACGCGAGCGAGATGGGAAATAGAACAGGTCGAAAAACCGAGCCGACGAAAAAGACTCCTGCCGACAGAAGCGAGCGTGCGCTCTATCCCTTCTCTGCCATAGTCGGCCAGGAAGAGATGAAGCTTGCGCTGCTGCTCAGTGTGATTGACCCCTACATCGGCGGCGTGATCATCATGGGACATCGCGGCACCGCCAAATCCACGGCCGTGCGCGCGCTCGCAGATCTCCTGCCGCCGCTTGTGAAAGTCAAAGGCTGCCTCTACGGATGCGACCCCGACCGCCCGGTCGAGTATTGTCACGACTGCGCCGCTGCGGAAGAGACACGGAGACAGTTGACTCGACTACGAGTCGGCGACACGGAGACGCGGCGAAAGAGTTCCCTCCCCGCGTCTCCGCGTCTCCCATTCCCCGCGTCGGTGAAGCGCCTGCCGCGCGAGCGAGGCCCGGTTCCCGTAGTCGACCTGCCGCTCGGCGCTACCGAAGACCGTGTATGCGGGACGCTCGACATAGAGCGTGCGCTTGTGGAGGGAGTGAAAGCCTTCGAGCCGGGGCTGCTTGCGCGCGCCAATCGGGGATTCCTCTACATCGACGAAGTGAATCTGCTCGACGATCATCTGGTCGACGTATTGCTCGACGCAGCGGCGAGCGGGCGCAATACGGTCGAACGCGAAGGCATATCCGTCAGCCATCCCGCGCGGTTCGTGCTCGTCGGATCGGGCAACCCCGAAGAGGGCGATCTGAGGCCGCAACTACTCGACCGCTTCGGATTGTACACGCAGATAACAACCATAACGGACATCGACCTGCGCGTTGAAATAGTAGAGCGGCGCGAGCGATTCGAGCGCGACCCGGAAGGGTTCCGCGAAGAGTACGGCCCGGAGCAACACGGCCTTCGGCGGCGGCTCTCCCGCGCAAAGAAGGCTTATTCGAAAGTAGAGATCGCCCGCGAACTGCTGCGCCGCATTGCCGAACTCTGTTTGTCGCTCGAAGTCGACGGCCATCGCGGCGAGTTGACCATAACGAGGGCGGCCCGCGCGCTTGCGGCTTTCGAAGGGCGAGCGCGAGCAAGTGTCGAAGATGTGCGCCGCGTCGCTGTGATGTCGCTCAGGCACAGGCTGCGCAAAGGCGCGCTTGAGAAGATAGATTCGGGCCTCCGCATAGAGCAGGCATTAGAGCGCGTCTTTCCGAAAACGATCGCAGGGACACGGCTTGCGGCCATCAAATAGGAGCGAGGGGTGAGAGGTGGGGCGTGGAGGGTGAAGTTGAGGAGAACTTCCGCGATCTCAGAGTATCACCCCTTACCCTCCGCCCCTCACCTATGGAACAAAGGACATGTCTTCAGCTTTAACTTTGCCTTTGAGTTATCCGTTCGCTGCGGTGGTGGGTTGTGAAGCGGCGAAGCGCGCCTTGCTTCTGCTCGCAGTCGACCGGGGACTCAAAGGCGCGATTATCTGCTCCGCCCCCGGCTCTGCAAAAAGCACACTCGCCCGTTCGTTTCAATCATTGCTTTCATTTCAGTACCCCGACCGTGAGGGAGGGGATACGGCCTCGCCATTCGTAGAGCTTCCGCTCAATGCGACAGAAGACCGATTGCTCGGCGGGCTTGATCTCGAACGCACTCTTGCAACAGGAAGACGCCACCCTCTGCCGGGTTTGCTCGCCCGCGCGCACGGCGGATTGCTTTACGTGGATGACATAAATCTGATCGAAGCGGGGCTGGCTTGTCACATAGCCTCTGCGCTTGATGCGGGCCGGGTCCGAATCGAGCGCGAAGGAATCAGCGAGACGCGCCCGGCTGAGTTTTCGCTTATAGGAACATACAACGCCGAAGAGGGCGAAGTCTCTGCGCTACTCGGCGAGCGCGTGGGCCTGCTTGTAGATGCCGCGCCCGCTATGCAGGTTGAAGATCGCGCAGAGATCATGCGCCGCACGGCCCTGTTTCAAGAAGACCCCGCCGCTTTTATCGAAGAGTACGCGATAGAGACCGCAAGCCTCCGGTCTGCGATAGTCGAGGCGCGGGCATTGTTGCCGTGTGTTCGTGTCACGACTGAGGACATAGAAAAGCTATCGCTTTCGGCGCTCAGTCTCGGCGTGAAGGGAAATCGCGCAGACATCTTTGCCGTGCGAGCGGCCCGTGCAAACGCTGCTCTCGACGGACGCCGAAATATAAACGACGACGATATCATCACCGCTATAGAGTTGGTCCTGTTGCCCCGCGCGACGAGTCTGCCGATGAGCGAAGAGAGCTTGAAAGAACAGAACGACTCGCCGCCGCCCGGTGAAGAACGTGAGAGCAAGGGCGAAGCCGATGAATCACCCGCTGATCGAAAGGCAGATGAACTCGGCGCTATAGAAGACTTGATCGTCAAGGCCATTGATGCGCGGGTGCCGGACGATTTGCTTTCAAAGCCTGAAATGAATATGCGCCGCGCCATTTCAGGCCGTAGCGCCCGCGCGTCCGCGAATTCGAGCGGGCGATATGTGCGCAGCACTGCGCACAGGACCGGAGCAGCTAAGATCGCAATAGACGCCACATTGCGTGCCGCCGCTCCTTTTCAACTATCTCGCAAGAAGAGAGAGTCAACAGCAGAAGGGCAGACAACGACGAGCAAGAGGGTGAAGCTGATGAAAGGCGATCTGCGGTACAAGAAGTTCAAGCGCAGGTCGGGGATGCTCTTCATCTTCGTCGTGGATGCGAGCGGCAGCATGGCTCTCAACCGCATGGCTCAGGCGAAGGGCGCGCTCACACGACTCCTCGAAGAAGCTTATCTGCACCGCGACAGGGTTGCGCTCGTGAGCTTCCGGGGCGAAGGCGCAGAGGTGTTGTTGCCGCCGACCCGCAGTGTGGAGCTTGCCCGTCGGCTCATAGACGCGCTGCCCGCAGGGGGGGCGACCCCTGTGGCTGCGGGACTTGTCCGGGCGATAGAGCTTGCGCGCCTGGCTCGCGCGCAACACATACGGCATTCGATGCTGGTTCTATTCACCGACGGTCGCGCCAACGTGGGATTGCACACTGGCAGTATCACCGAACGCAACGCGCGGGCATCGGCTATAAAAGATGAGTTAAGACAGATCGGCGCGATTTTGGAATCCGAAAGCATAGCTTCGGTTGTGATAGACACGCGGTCGAAATTCGTATCGGGCGGCGATGGTCGCGCTCTGGCTGAGATGATCGGAGGAAGATATGTTTATCTTCCTCGCGCAGAGGCCGAAGCGATTTACAAGGCGGTGACTTCGGCGGCAGAAGATGTGCGCGGCGGGGGAGAGTGAATCTAGAGATAAGAGCGGGACACACGAAGTATGCCTGTTTTCTTTACTCGGAGATGTACCAACTCATGATGCAGGATGTTTTTGGGCGCGAGCTTTGACCATTCGCATAAGATGCTCGATGTGGCCATACTCATCGAGTTCCGCTTCTTCTTCCGCCGTAAGATTGCCAGCTTGATTTTTAGCCAGTAACTCTCGGACACGTTCTTGCATCGCGGCAGACGGCCTGAAGTTGATGATCTCTTCCGGTGACGGCCCGGCTGCTAACAACTCGACTATTTCTTCATAAGCTCGCGGTCTTTCAGAAACCGTCATATCACCTCCAATGTCAGGTCGAACATAGAGAATAGAACATAAGCTTTCCCGGAGCAATATCTCTGCCCGCGATCACTTGCGCCGTAGGTGGGAATCTTGAAGTCGCCAGGGGATCATTGCTTTTCATTTCCATTTCAAGGGCAACACCCCGGCCTCTACATATCATCTCATCCCCGTACCTGAAATCATTTCGCCAATTTGACGAGTCTCAAACGAAGGGGTGAAGCATTTATGAAAAAATCAGTCGTCAGCCTGTTTGCGGCAATGGCGATGTTGCTTGTCGCAGGGTCGCCGATGGCCGAAACGCAAGCCGCACAGAAAAAGAGCAAGCCTGTTTTAAAACGCAAGACCCGCAGCGCAAAACCGCGCGCCACTTCGAGTCGGCCCCCTGTCAACCAGACTGCGCCCGAATTGCCGACCGCTCCCGATCAATCGACGGTCACAGAAGACGGAAGCATCACGGCTGAGATCATAGGGCCTGTCTATCTCACCTACACATTGCCCGCGAATCAATACTTCAGATTGAAAATAGATCAGGCGATCAGTTCAAAGACCGCGCACGCAAACGACCGATTCAGGACCACAGTAGTCACGCCCGTCTACGCAAGCGGCGTGGAGGTCGTGCCCGCCGGGTCTATAGTCGAAGGGGTTGTGACTTCGGTAGTGCCTGCGAAATCGCGCGGGCGCGAAGGACAGATAGCCATAGCTTTCGACACGCTCATCCTGCCCGACGGGACGAGGCGCACTATCGAAGGTGTGCTGACCGAGCTTGAGGACGAAGAAGCCGGAGAGGTCGACAATGAGAACGAAGTCAGCGGGCGG
>JAKEHD010000295.1 GCA_022615215.1 Blastocatellia bacterium | reverse complement strand
GGGTATCATCCTCTGATAGAATTATCAATCAGTATTTTTGTGGATATTTTGTCCACATTATTCTATATTTGGCTATCAGAGATAGAGCTAGACCCCGCTCCCTTTGAGCGCGGCCGCCGCTCAAGCTCGGACTTTGAATCTTTGCGAGACTTTGCGCTCGCGCTATCGTTCGTAATACCGGCACCTGTCATAAAACACCCTGGTTGCTTGAGGGCTGCGTTTCTCGCGTTATCTTCATAGACTTTGCGGAATACGTGTGTTAGGATGTGCTTGTTCTTTTCAGCAGATCGAATGCTGCTGTTGGCATAGGCTTAGGGGGTTTCCCGCTATTGCTTGGAGAGAGTTTGATCTTGTTTTCTCATCGCCTTTCCCACAAAGCCTCGGAAGTTCCTCGCAACTGATTTCAGGAGAAACATGACTAAGAGAATCTACGTTGGAAACCTGTCGTATCAGACGACAGAGACCGATCTCACCGATCTGTTCGAACAGGTCGGCCAGGTTGATTCGGTCAACATCATAACAGACCGGAACACTGGCCGCTCGAAGGGCTTTGCTTTTGTGGAAATGAGCAACGATGACGCCGATAAGGCCATTGCTCAACTCAACGGAGCAGAGATCGATGGCCGCGCGCTTACGGTCAATGAGGCACGACCTCGTGAAGAGCGTTCAGGCAATCGCGGCGGCTATGGCGGTCGTGGCGGCGGCGGCGGCGGTCGTAGCGGCGGTGGTGGCGGTCGTGGCGGCGGCGGCGGCGGTCGTGGCGGATACGGCAGCCGCTACTGAAGCCGACCAGCCTGTAACTAACTGAAGCCTGAGGGACAGGATAGATCGGGCTATCATCCTGTTTATCCTGTCCATCTTTAACTTCATTCATCAAACTGTTTGGAAACGATTGTCAAGGATATTGAGAAATCATAGAGCACTCCAACCAATCCGCACCCTTCAGTAAATATATTCAACCTGAGTCACTGCCGTTCAGGAATACAGAAGCAATCCACCCGAGCAGTGCGTCGAAAGAGAGATTCATGAGTTTAAACGATTTCAACAAGCTGGGCCTTTGCGCGCAGCTTGTAAATGTAGTAAAGAGACTCGGCTACACGGAGCCGACCGAGATTCAAAGCAAGACCATCCCTGTTGCGCTTGCGGGCCGCGATCTTATGGCTTCAGCCGAGACGGGGTCAGGCAAGACGGCGGCCTTTCTGCTCCCCATCATAGAACGGCTGAAGCCGAAGGGCGCGCCGCGCGCCCTTATTCTCGCTCCCACGCGAGAGCTTGCCCTTCAAATAGACGCGAACGCGAAGAGCTACAGCCGAGCGGCCCGCCTTCGCACGGTGCCGGTCGTGGGCGGCGAAAGCGCGCCCAGACAGATCAAGGCTTTAAGCTCCGGCGCAGACATTATAATAGCGACCCCCGGACGCCTGAACGATTTGATAGAGCGCGGCGCGGTCCCGCTCAAAGCCATAGAGGTTCTCGTCCTCGATGAGGGAGACCGCATGCTCGACATGGGCTTTCTCCCACAGGTGAGGCGCATCGTCAGGCATCTTCCTCGCAAGCGCCAGACGATGCTGTTTACGGCGACGCTTTCGAGCGCGGTTGAACGGCTGGCGCGCGAATTACTTATCGACTACGTGCGGGTCGAAGCGTTGCAGACGCGAGCGACCGTTGCGACACTTACTCAAAAAGCTTACCCCGTGCTCTCGCATGCGAAGATACCTCTGTTGCTCGCACTGCTCAAACAGCACAGGGAAGAGACGTTCCTCGTCTTCACGCAGACTCGGCGAGGGGCCGATAGATTGGCGCAGGTACTAGAGGCCAACCGTCACGATGTGGTCACACTCCACTCGGACCGCAACCAATCGCAACGCAACCGGGCATTGGCGAGCTTTCGTTCAGGGGGGGCGCGCGTGCTCGTGGCGACAGATGTCGCCGCGCGCGGCATCGATGTCGACGATATATCTTTCGTTATCAATTACGAAGTGCCTGCGACCGCCGATGATTATATACATCGCGTAGGGCGAACCGCGCGCGCGGGCCGCGACGGCTCTGCGCTCACGCTGGTCAGCCCTGAAGAAGAGGCGATGCTCGCATATATCGAGCGGTCGGCAGGCGTGAAGCTTGAGAGGGCGAGGTTGAATGGCTTTTCCGACGGCAGGTCCGAAGAGCAGATAAGACTTGCGACCGAAATCGCCCTGCTGCGCTCGCCTTCGAGACGATCATTCAATCCGAGCCGGGCGTCCCGCTGAAGGGATTATCGGCCGGTTGCAACATGGCCGGATGGTGAGTTGCAGATTCAAAAATCGAAAATAGGTATGGCGCAGGCCGTCGGCCTGCGCCGCTGCCGGAAAGAGGTGATATTATTCCGAAAGAAGATATGATCCCCGTCGAGGGAACCGTGGTCGAATGCATGGGAAATGCTACCTTCAAAGTGCAGATAGCCGAGGGGCATCATGTGCTTGCGCATCTGTCGGGTAAGATGCGCAAGTTCTACATAAAGGTTCTGGCAGGCGACAAGGTGAAAGTAGAGCTGTCGCCATACGACCTGACGAAAGGGCGCATTACTTATCGGCACAGGAGTTAGCCGCATCCTATATGGCTCACAGCCATTTCGTTCAAGTATTACAAAGCTTTTACTTGACCCTAGCCTATTCAGGGTATACTCTAAATAGGTCTACTGATGATGTAGAAGCCATCCGGTTTTTGAGTGGTAGCTGGCATGACTCCGCAAAATACCACTTGTGGAGTCTTCTGAATGCTGGCACCGGCCAATCGCTTCAACGACAATTTGCGGTCCCTCACTGCAAAATTGCCCTCGATCAGTGTTCGCTACGCTGGCATCTTCCTTCGCTTTTTAAAGCGTCGGTAATCGTAGAAGCTTCACTGTCGATTAGAAAGGCTAGTGGAGAATATGATTACGAGTTTGCTCGATATCGAAGATGCCAGGGCGCGTCTCACATCCGGCGATCAGCCTTACGCATTCGAGATGAGTGATCAGACCACCGTGCTTGGCCCTGCCTGTGGATTCGGAGCCGATTATCTGCGACATCTTCAGACAGAAGGGCGCTACGCTGAAAGCTTCGAGACAGCCGAGCAGATCGCTGATCTAAGAGGCGCGATCATTACCGAATATGGTTTGTGAAGCGATAGCTGCGATCCAGGAGATGCCGATGAAAAGGTGGACACTGCCGACTTCTCATAGAGCGATGAGCAGATTAGATATCGAGAAACGCCAGTATGAAATCGAGTGCGGCAGATGCGGGGCTACGAAACAGGAGTCGGTCACCGAGGGGGAAGCGAAAGGCATTACAGACCGAACAGCCCCCGTCTACAGGCCCTGCGAGCGGTGCGGAAAAACGACCGGGTGGATCGAATCGAGAAGCGATCCCGCGCTGGCGAAAGAGACGATTGTTTGAGTAGCTCCGACTGAACGGTTTTGGGACCATAAAATTATGCTCGTACCGAAAGTCATTACACGGACCCCATACGGCGAACGCGGGATGGACCTGTTTTCCGGTCTGCTGGCTGAGAACATCATCTGTATCAGCGGGCTGATCGATGATGATCTGGCCAATCTCGTCACCGCGCAGATCCTATTTCTGGAGGGAGAAGACCCCGATAGAGATATTTGCCTTTATATCAACTCGCCGGGAGGCTCAGTGACGGCTGCTCTGGCCATTTACGATACCATGCAATACGTCATGCCCGACATCAGCACGATCTGTATAGGCCAGGCCGCAAGCACCAGCGCGATGCTCGTCGCGGCAGGCGCTCGCGGAAAGCGGTTCGCGCTGCCGAATGCAAGATTGCTCATCACTCAGCCTTCGCTGGGCGAAATCAGCGGCCAGGCCACCGATATCGAAATTCAAGCGAGGGAGATTCTCAGACTGCGAGCTCTTATAAGCAAGATACTGGCGAAGCACACGTCGCGGAGCTACGAGCAGATCGAGCGCGACATCGAGCGCGATCTTATTCTCAACGCTTCACAAGCTCTCGATTATGGACTGATAGATGTCATACAGCGGTCGCGAGCGGATTATGAAATAAGCTCTGTCAAAACCCCCGCTGCTCTGACCGCGGCCGAGTTGATGGCCTGAGGCACGGCCGTGGATTTTTGAGCGAACGAGGCGAGAGGTTGCAATGGAGCAGATTTATTTGCCGGAATATCGAAGAGAGGAATGAAATGAAATCGACTCAATTAATGGATGAACAGCCCTGGTCGCGCCCGTGGTGGCAGTATTCTGAGGGAAACGGGCCTGCCTTGTTTTATATCGTTTCTATTCACGCGCTCGCGCTAACGGGTTTGATCTTGTACCCGCTGCCAGGCTTGTGGGTGCTGGCCCTGGCGCTGGCGGTTGCCTCTATCGGCGGAGTTGGAACGTCTGTATGTTATCACAGGTGCCTTTCTCACCGCTCTTTGCGATTGAACGCGGTAGTCGAGAACCTGCTGATATTCTTTGCCATCTTCAATGCAGCAGGCGGGCCTATGTCCTGGGTGGCGAACCATCGCCATCATCACGCGAAGGCCGATACAGTCGAAGACGTATCGAGTCCGCGATATGGCGGTTTCTGGTGGGCGCATATCAGGTGGATCTATCAATGGTCGGGGTCTGAGGTTCGCCGCTGGTGTCCCGATCTCGACAAGCGCAGATACAGGGTATGGACTCGGTTACAGATTCCAATCATCGCGTTCTCCATATTCGGAGGGTTGTTTTTCGGATGGGAAGCCTTCTTCTGGCTGGGAGCCATAAGGCTCGTTTACGTGCTCCATTTTCAGATGTTCGTCAACAGTCTGCTGCACATGACGCCGGGCCTGCCTGAAGGCGAGGACTCAAGTCGCAACCTCTGGTGGCTCGGTCCGTTTCAACTGGGCGCGTGGGGAGAGAACTGGCACAGGAACCATCACTCGGATGCAAATGCGGCGCGCTTCGGCCGCCGCTGGTGGCAGATCGACATCGGATGGTACGTGATCCGGGGTCTCAAGGCGCTCAGGCTTGCAAGCGATATAAAGCCCACAAAGGATATTCTCAGGATGGAAGCACGTCGTGCTACGGATACGCGCGCAAGTGAAATAACAGAGGACAGCCCTCTCCTTGAGCGATGCGGTCAGGACGCATAAGGAGTTCTTTCCTCTAAAGATTTCTTTCTTCTAAAGATTTCTTTCTTCCGCATCCGTGCAGGCTGAGATTTGAGAAAGTATTGAAGCGAAAAACGGAAATGAATACGCTCGATCAAAAACTGATCCATGCGATTTTGCAGGAGATAGATGGCCACTTGAATCGAGGGGTCTTGCCCGTGCATAATGGACACCTGGAACATCTCTCCCAGGAAGACGAGATACTCGAATACCTGCTCTACATGAAAAAGGAAAGGCTGATTAGCGGCGATCTGGTCACAAAGGGCGCTAATAACACGCCTTACAGGATAACGAATCTCAGGCTGACATACGTGGGCATCAAGATGCTCCGGCCCTAGATGGACGGACCACGAAATGCGGAGCGCGGATTTCGGAATGCGGAATGTGGCTATGCACGAAGACTTTTTCGATCCTCAATTCGCATTCTACAGCCCGCAATCGAAGGAGGGGGGAATATGGATTGGAATGGCACGCCAGGGATCATGATTGCGGGAGTAACAGGTTTATTTATCATCTCGTTAATGTCCCGCATCGAGCATGCCTTGTTGAAGCGGTTTGAGAATGACACTCCGCTGCGGCTCGCTTCGCTCACTGACGCGGAGAAGGGGGGACGCAGAGACGCGGCGAATCCTCTCCCCGCGTCTCCTGTTTGCCTGCCCGTGCCGGATGGAGAGGAACGACTGGCAACGCAGGCTGAACGCGATGATGTGAATGAAAGCATAGAACGCTCTAAATCGACTCCGGCAGAGAGGGCCGTTCGGTTGTAATTGCAGTTCGATTCCTCAGTTTGAGAGCGCCGAATTGCCTGTAAGGAGGTATGCATTCTGATGTCAACTAACAGCGGAAGAAACGATGAACGCGGAATGATGAATGATGAGCCTGGAACTCCGGTGAATCATAGCATCGTTCATCATTCATCATTTCTGGGCGCAGCTTCCGGGCGTGCGGTGGAGAAACAAGCGCCGCCTACGTCTGATGGAATCACAAACATTCCCCGCGCTCGAAGAGAGTTCGGCGATCAAGTAAACAAATTTCTGCTTTGTACGCTTGTCACCGAATCCGCAAAGCGCATAAAGGCGAACGCGGAGAAGGTCGGCGAGTCGCTGCCGATGACCATGATAGTCAGGGGAGTTCTGCGGTCCTACCGCACGGAGGCGAAAGAAAGACCTGGGCTTTTCGTGGGGTCGGAACTCGATATCGTCAGTCTCAAGGTTTTAAACAACAAGGTACTCAGAGATGAGATTGCGCGCCACTCAAAAGATAGAGTGAAAAATAGTGAAGCACGACTCGCTCGCGCAAAGCGACTCGGTGATGATACGAAAATCAAAGCTGAGAGAGACGATCTTGAGCAAGCGATTACGTTACGCGACCGGCTGGCTGAAAGATTTCGATGAACTGCCCGTGCTAAATCAGATGTCAGGGGGATTCGGAAAGGATGAGGGATGAAGGATGAAAACCAGAGCGAAGTGTCAGGTTCATCCTTCCAACATCCCCGACCCCTGAATTTCGTCCCGGAGGAGATATGAAAATAAAGATCGACGACGCTCTTATTTACAGGGATTCTCAAATCTCTTTACGTTATGGCACCGGAATAGTGACCTCTATAAGCCCTGATGAATACACCATACACTGGCCGGGGCGCGGCTTGACCAGATATAGGCGCTCGGTACTCGATAAAAACTTCGAAAGGGTCTTTGAGAGGGTAGATAAACGAGCAGGATTTCCCAAAGAGCGACTTCTGAATCTCGGCGCATCCAAGACCGGGCTACGTTTCAATGAGAACTATGATCGCGAGAAAGTGGAATCGCTGTGTGAGAAGCTGAGGATGTCGACAGAACGCAAAGCGAAAGAAGTGGCGGCCGGCCTGACGGCGGGTTTATTGACGAAGAAATTCGCCCTGCGGGGGGCGGCCAAAACCGCTTTATGGCAACTCGCTGAATTATGCAGCATGAGCGGTTGCGCCGCCTGCGATGATGCTCAAGATATAAGCAGAGAACTTTTCTTCGGCTATGTGCTTCAGAAATCGGATTTCAAAAAAATTTGAGAGACCGGGCATCAGGCCGACTCCATGATCGGTTCATGAACTCCCGAATACCTTATTGGCGGTTTTACCGATTCGATCTGTTGCGTTGTAAATGGATCGCAGAGGCACGAACCCGAACAGGCGATAATCGCCCACCGCATTCAACCCGGCCGATGCCATGCACCCGCACTGCGAGCAGTCGGGATTGCCGCCGAACTGACACGGAGTGATCCTGCCCTTCAAATCCGCAGTGATATTCAAAGTAGTGCGCGCAAAAATACATCGATCGGGAGATTTCGGCGGACGGAGATATCCTTTTATGACTGAATCGGGCAGAGTCAATTTCGGAAACATCGGGCGCAACCCGGCAAGCTCTGTGAGTACCTCCCGGCGCTGCTCAGGCGTCAGAATCTCCACTTCTTCAGCGCCGACTTGAGGCGTAAACAGGCTGAACCATATCTGTCTCACTTCGGACCTGCCGGACCAGAAGGATAAGAACTCTTCGAAGTATTTCGGGCGGCCCGCCATTTGACTTGTGATCGTGCAATGGACTGTGATCTGATGCCCGGCGATGTTCTTCAGGATTCTATCGTAGGTGGCGGGAGTTCTCCTGACGTCGTGTTCCGGCTGAAGCCCGTCTATCGAAACGACGAGATAGAGGTCGTCTATCTCGTCCCAGGCTTTCGGAATCTCACGAACGGCGCTGGTCGCGATCTGGACCGCTATTCCCATTTTCGACAATTGCGGCAGCAGAACGCTCAGTTCGCGAAACCGCACGAGAGGCTCGCCGCCGACGATCGAGATATGAAGAGGACGGTAGCGGCGGGCGAGAGATAAAACGCCCTCGACGAGTTGCTCGCCTTTATAGTCGGAGAGTGTTCTGAGCAGCCCAAGCTGGTGGAGGTGCTCCGGTTCATAAGCATAACAGCCCGGACATCGAAGCGGACATTCGCGAGTGATCTCGATCGATAGCACCGGATAGTGTCCGCCTAAAATTCGCCCCGCCGCCTTTAACACATCGCTTTTTTTCATGGAACCTCCATTCTATCTTGGAAATGTCAGGCATGGCTAGTGCGGGTCACGGTATGCATCCTAACATCTGCACATGTAATACCACAAATTATAATCGGATCGTCCTGTCAGAGTGAGATCATAGTCCGTGGTCAGTGGTCCGGCAGCGGAGCGTGGTCGCGTAATCGCGTGGTCGCGTAATCGCGTGGTCGCGTAATCG
>JAKEHD010000294.1 GCA_022615215.1 Blastocatellia bacterium | reverse complement strand
TCAGGCGGCGCTCGATGTCTTCTGGGAGAAGCGGAAAAGAGAGGCCGGAAAGATCGCCGAAAAGACCCCGCTCCATCCGCGAGGCGGCCAAGTATTCGGCAAGGCTCAGTTCAACTGGCGTCCAACGGTAGACCTGAGCCGACTATGGCGCAAGTCTTATTTCATTCTCGGAAGCGTCGTGGTCCTGCTGCTATCGGTCGCTGCGCTTCTGGCTTATGAGAGTGCTTATTCGCCCGGAGCGGTTTCTGAGGCGCACGCCAAACCTTTTTCGAGGGATGACCTGCTCAAACGCAACGTCGCGCTGAGGCCCAATAACAACTCCTGCTCGAATTGTCACGGCGTCACAACAGGGATGCTCGACAACTGTATTGGTTGCCACCTGACCCCGCCTCCCCCAGCGCAGCCGATTTTCAAGCCTGCAACACTCATAGGCGGCCACTCGCGCCAGCAACTGGCCTGCACGGATTGCCACATAGAGCACGTTGGCACAGAAGTCAAAGCGGGGCTTGTGAGCTATCGCCTCTGCTACCAGTGCCATAACGGTGAGTACAGGATCAAGCTTGCAGGAGATATCGGGCCTGCGGGCACGGCGCTTCCCATCCCGCACGGCGGGACCACAGGCTACACCAAAGTCAAACGCGGTGAAAAAGGCGGAGAGTATTGGGAAGGGCTGACCGCCGACAGGTGGAGACGATCCATCGCCCGATGGCAGAAGGTCAACCCTCAAATCAACGCCGACCCCGCGAGCCTCGCCGCGAGCGATTCGGATAATCAATTCCACAAACTCCACCTCGGCGGCATAGATACGGGCAGCCAGCAAAGCAATCAGATGTGCGTGATCTGCCATTTCGATAAGAGCGGGCGCGTAGACACGAAAACCGATTTCGGATTGCACGAAGCGCCGCGCCAGGCTTGCGCAAAGTGCCACGCCATCTCATACACCGCCGAAAGCAAGGAAGACTCTTTTCCTCAAGCCGCGCGCGAGCCTGCCAATTGCAAGACCTGTCATCAACAGCACGGGGAGAGCGAAGAGGTCATAAGCGTTGCAAGGATAATAGCCGAACCCGGTAAGGAAAAGGAGTTTCTGGATACCCTGAATCAAACGGTCGAAGGCATAGACAACACAGCAGGGCCGCGCGGGCACGAGCTCGTCGGCGGGGCCGATGTGCTGCGCCAGAACCGGGATGTCGTGACGCTCGCAAACATCTCCGCGAACTTCGGCGCTCTGCCCTGGTATGGATGGGCGGCGATCATAAGCATAGTTCCGATTGTCGGCTTGTTCGTCATGATCGCAGGCGGCTTCGCCCGCAAATCTCATTTGAAGGCGGCGAGTCGCGAGGTGAAGCCCGGAGAAGACATAGTGCTCACGGGCGGACTGGACCTGGACAAACTCGCTGCCGAAGGGCCTGCATATCCACACCCTGTAATCAATCAGCAGACCTGCATAGGCTGCCACGCATGCGTCGATGCTTGCCCTCACGACGTGCTCGCCATAGTCAACGGGAAATCGACCCCCGTCGCGCTCGACCAGTGCATGGAGGATACCTCCTGTCAGGTCGAATGCCCGACCAATCCCAAATCCTGCATAGTCGTCAACACCTCGAAGAAGATACCGGCCAGAAAAGTGCCTACACGAGACGGCCGCTTCAAGACCAATGTCGAAGGCATATACCTCATAGGAGACGTATCGGGCACGCCTCTAATCAAGAACGCCATAAACGAAGGGCGAAGGGTGATAGACGCTGTTCTGGAAGACATCAAAAAAGACGGCCCGAACTCTTCGGCCGATTACGATGTCGCCATCATAGGCGTGGGGCCTGCGGGACTCTCGACCGCCGTGCTTGCGAAGCAAGAGGGGCTTAGATACGTCGCGCTCGAACAGGACAATATAGTCGCCACGATTCAGACATATCAGGCGGGCAAGTTCGTCTTCTTCACGCCGCCCGATAAAGAGGTGCTGGGCGGCATCCCGCTCGTCGTAGACCCTGAGAGACCGGAGGGGAACACCAAAGAGGCGATGATGCAGGGCTGGTTCGATGCCATGATGCAGAACGGCGTCGAAATTCATGAAGAGGAAGGCTGCAAGGATATAAAGAATGAAGGCGGCGTCTTCCATGTCCACACCGAAAAGGGCAAGACCAAAGAGAAGGTGGTCTACAAGGCGCGCAAGATCATACTCGCCATAGGCAACAAGGGCGTTCCGATGAAACTGGGCGTGCCGGGCGAAGAGCTTACCATACGCGTGCAGCCTCCGCCGCAAGTGGCCAACCACTGCCCGAAATGCGGGAGCGCCCGCAAGGGCACTCAACTCTTCTGCGTTCAGTGCGGGCAGCAGCTTCCCACAAAGACCCTGCCGCCTTTCGAAGACAGCAAGGTTCAGTACAAGCTCTCGGACCCGAGAGACTATGTGAACAAGAAGTGCATAGTGGTAGGGGCGGGCAATTCGGCTATCGAGGTGGCGGTGGGACTGACGGGATTCGAGCGCGACGGCGACGATATCAAATTCACGAGCGACACGGAAGTCACGCTCATCATCCGCAGCGACTTCAAAGGGGATCTTGCGCTCGGCAACAAGATGGCCGTCTACGATTGCATAGATTCGGGCAGGATGAAGGTCTTCTTCGGTTGCACCATCAGGGAGATCACGAAAGACGAGGTCGTGATCATGACGGCCCGCTCGAAGGAAGAGAAAGCCCGCATGAAGAACGATTACATCTTCGCGCTGATCGGCGGCGAGAAACCCACGAAATTCCTTGAGAGCCTCGGCATAAAGATAGGAGCGGAAGGGTGATCGAAAGGTGAAGGAAGTTATGACTGACGAGATTGAAGCAACGCCGGAAGAGTATCAGTCCATACTTCCCCTTGCCGGTAAGTATGCCGATGCTCCATTTATGAAAGACCTTCTGGAGGTTTTAGAAAAATACAATCAGGAGATCAACGAGCTAAACGAAGAGTAAAGGTAAAGCTGTGGATGTAAGCCTGTGATTACTTGCTTTCAGAAGAAGGCTTGATTCTATCGAGATAATTTCGGTTTGGAGTGAAGATCAACCCCTTTCAAGTAATATCGCTATGATGTATATTTGAGTCGTAAAACAATTCAGACGGAAGGGGAATCACAGGGTTGAGAATCAGACTTCTGCCGAGCCAGGCCGGGCGCGAGTCCCAGCTTCAGGCGT
>JAKEHD010000293.1 GCA_022615215.1 Blastocatellia bacterium | reverse complement strand
ATCTGTAGGGGCTGCGGCGCAAGAAAGAAATCTAAACAAGAAAGAAATCATTACAAGAAAGAAATCTATACAAGAAAGAAATCTTTACAAGAAAGAAATCTTTATGTCCCGGCCCGGACCTTCTCTCGATGAGTCACATCAGAAGGCAAGACCGGCCCGCTCCTGCGATCAATAACCGCAGAGCGGGCCGGTGATCTCTCATTCGATTGCAAGAGTTTAATCGCTCGCGGCCGTTCTATTACTTTTTACCTCCGAAGATACCGTTGAAGAAGTTGCCGATATCTTTGCCTGCCTGATCGATCTTCTGCCCGGCTTTTGGCAGGAACTGGCCGGTCTGGATGTCTTTGACGGTGCCCTCGATGTCCTTGCCGGTTTGCTGAAGGTTCTTTTCGATGTTTTTGGCTATTGTTTGAATGTCCAGTCTTTTACCCAGGATCGCTCCTACTTCATTCAAGGATTTTCCTTCGGCAAGAAGGGCGTAAGCCGAGTCGATAATCATGTCCTCAGCACTGTCACCGGCGAGACCTTCGACGATGAGCGACCCTGCTACGACAACCAGGCCAATACCGGTAGCGCCAATGGCCGCTCTTCCTGCTATTTTGCCTACTTTGGCAATCTGCTTACCCCTCTTGATAACTTCGGCTGCATTCTTAACTTTCCTGGCATCTCGCGCGATCCTGGCTGCATCCTTACCTTTTTTGGCGACTCGGGCTGCCTGGGCCGCATCCCTTGCCTTCCTGGCTTCTCGAACTCTTCTGGCCGCGACTTCGGCTTCTCTGGCTTTCCTGGCCCGAATCATCTCTTCCCCTCTGGCGAGTTCGTCCCGATTGAGCCTGTTCTTCAACTTATTCAGATTCCGTTTAACCCTGGCCTCATCGCCCTTGTGCCGAATGTCCTCATTCTGTCGAAGCTTTTCTAACAAACGTTTTTTCGCAGCTTCATCGCCCCTGCGGAGGGTCTCCTCATTCTGACCGATCTTTTTTAATAAACGGGGATTCCCTGAATTTCCTCGCTCGCTTGAGGATTGATACCCCCCCCTGGCCCGTGCCGATGGCTCAGGTTGCGGGTTCAATCTTTTCCTGCGGGCAGATTCCTTATCTAATTCCATAAGTTTCTGCTTCAGCTTCATCTCGTCTTTAGCCTCTTGCGCTCGCGCTTTCAACTGCGGTGCCCGATTCTGCAAACGGTAACGTCTCCCTCCGTCCTGCGCGAAGGCGGGAGCAACACTTCCGACCGCCAAGGCGGCTACCAGCGCAAAGGATGTCAAAATATATTTGGCTCTCATCTCATTCTCTCCTTTTCATCTGTATATATCAGAGCCGATTCATACGGCCTGCCTCACCCTATTAAGCGACACAGGGACGGTCGATTCCCTCACGCGGATGAAAATATTTTCGCGCCATTCCGTTTCAAGCTTATGAGACATCGCTATTGAATTGCGGCCATCTTCAATTGACTATCACCTGGCTTTTTTGCAACACTCTCCCTCGTGAGGCTTGCCGTAACCGGCCTCATTTCGGAGGCGCAATGACTCCTTCAACCAAACCCGTGACTCAGCTTCTGCAACAATGGCGAGAGGGCAATCAGGAGGCTCTCGACCAGCTTATGCCTCTGGTCTATGACGAATTGCGCCGCCTGGCCCGTCACCACATGAAATCAGAACGGCCTTCACATACATTGCAAGCCACGGCTCTGGTCAATGAAGCCTACCTGCGCCTGGTCGATATGGATGTGCCATGGCAGGACCGCGTGCATTTCTTCGCAATGGCTGCGCGCCTTATGCGCCGCATACTCGTAGACCATGCGAAGACCAGTCGCCGGGCCAAACGCGGAGGGGGAAAAACCAAACTCCAATTGGATGAGGCCCTCGTCGTATCGGCCGAAACTTCTCAGGATATTGTCGCGCTCGACGATGCGCTGACGGACCTTGCCGCCTTCGACGAACGGAAGAGCCGTGTCATAGAGTTGCACTTCTTCGGCGGCCTCACCTATGAAGAGATGGCCGAAGCCCTCGGGATTTCAGAAGCGACCGTGCACCGTGAACTCCGGCTGGCAAAAGCCTGGCTCTATCACGAACTCAAACGCGAAGATTGATCGGTTGAATTGACTGACCACTGATTACACAGATTTCACAGTGGAAGGCGCAAGAAGAAAGAAATCTTTAAGAAAGAAATCTTTATGCCTTCTACAGAATCATCTATCCGTGTCGTCTGTGTTATCTGTGGTTGCTATGTGCCAAAACCCAGAGCTTTCAATTTACTTCGGACCTGTCTCGCATTAGAAGCGTTCCCTATTTTTTCGCTGACCTTTCCCCTATAGCTGAAGCCGTTTCCGTTCCAATCATAGACTCTTGTTTGATAGAACGGCTGCGCTCCCGTAGGGCCTACCCCCGTGTAACACTCGCTCAGGATTAAAAGCTCCCGCTCTTTATCCCTGTCGGCATTCGCGTAGAAGACCGCTTTCACCTCTTCCATGCTGTAGCTATATTCAGGTTCGGGAAGCACGAATTTTTCATATCTGCCTTTCACAGGCGCGAGCACCCAGCCTGTGAAGGGTTTGAATTCCTCATCGCCGAAAAGTATCACGAGGTTAGCCCCGGAAGGACCGAAATTCCCTTCCAATGCCTGATGGACGAGTTTCTTGCCGGAGGGAATTATCCTCATAGCGAAATCCTGAAGCGACTCATCCGATCTCCTGACCGGAGGGTGATCTCCTGCCGCGTGATTCTGAGCGAAAGACGCTATAACGAATAACAGCTCGGCAAATCCGGCGATTAGTGAAGCTCTATTGAGTTTGCGCATAATGCTCTCCTACCTTTCCATTCATCAATATTGGGCGGCCATTATCCGGCCCCGTTTTATAAAGCGACATCGCGCCGCGAATTCCCTCAAGCCGGTAAGATATTATCGAGTCGATGATCGCAGAGATTACGCCTTAACGAGCGCCTGAAAACCGGACTGGCGAGCGTAGGGGCCTTCCCTGTGTGTCTGCCCCTATCAGGGCCTCCCACAGAGAACCCGGCGAGCCGTGAACCATACGATGCATTCAATACGCGCAGATGTAAACGTAAATATCCGGCCCCTCGATAATCTCATCGCGGCCGACGAGCAAAGGCTCGAAGTGAATCCCCTCGAAGCTGTAAGTCGCAAGCACTATCACGAGAGGACCATCCTCGCTCAGCTTGAAAGCGCCCACCGGCTCAGGGATTCCTATCGAAAACCCGTCTTCGTTCTTGAGCGCGATAGGAGGCACCTCCTCGTCTTCATCCAACATCTCGCGTTCTCTTTCGACATCCTTTTCGATCTTTTTTGCAACCCTCGGCGGCTGACCTTCGAGAGCCAGGCGGAGTTCGGCGGTGTACCTGCCCGTCTTTTCGAGAATGATGCTCGCGCCCGCAGCGGACCACACTCTCTGATCTTTATTCGCAACAGGATTTTCCTGTATGGGAAAAGCTGCGGCGCTCTCACCGGCTCGCCGAGGCAGCAGCCATACAGGCCCTTCCGGTAGCGGTTGAGCGGCGCGGAAAGAGATCATAGTGGTCTTCCCTTCTTCGCAACCATATCGCTCGGATGAAGAGCGCAAGAAAGTCACTTCCACTCTGCCCGCCGTAGATAGGGCCGTCAGGCGCGTTTCGGGAGGAACCTTCGCCCAATCGTTTTCGGAAGGCTCGTCTTCTTCGAAGATAATCACCTGCCCGTCGGGGTGTGAAGGCGACCAGTTGAATCGCGTTTTTCCATCCTGCCAATCGCTTTCGGAGACCGTAGCGAATCCGAGCCAGCCAGGCAATCGCTCTAAAAGCGGCGCAGGCAAATCGAGCGCGGCATTTTCCTGCTCGGCCTGAGACGATTGAGCGGGTTGCGCATCAGGTGGAGCCTCTAGATTCTTCTTCGAGCAGTTGATGGCCAATATCGCAAACATCGCCATCAGCGCGACCACGAACGGTTTCCTCAGCATAAACGATTTTCCTCTCTCGCCTCATAGAGTGTTAGGAGACGGTTTCATTTTATCCGCGCGCAGTTGTAAAACCAACCTGGGAGCGCACGCTTCCAGCGTGCATGCCTTGAGGAGACACCGTTTTTCGAGAAAACCAAAAATAGCGCAAGCCGAGCACGCTGGAAGCGTGCGCTCCCAGGGGCAACCTCGGTAAACAAGCTTGTAATAATTGAAACAGGCTTATAATATTGCAGACTGATTTCGGGTATCTAAAAATGCTTTGCGTGCGGGTGCGATTTCCTCAAAGCACTCGAACCCCGTTGCTTTCCGCGAGGAGATCACGGCTATGTCTGAAAAAGCTTCTTCCAAAAAAGATACGCCTAAAAAATTGACGATGATGATAAGCAGCACTGCGCGCGATTTGCCCGCTCACCGCAAAGAGGTCGAGGATGCGTGCCTCAGACAGGGCATGTTCCCGATGATGATGGAACATCTGCCCGCGAGCGATTCAGAGGCGATCAAGGTTTCGCTTGAACTTGTCGATGAAGCAGATATTTACGTGGGCGTCTTCGCGCATCGCTACGGCTATGTGCCGAAGGATAATAACCCGCAGCAGATTTCCATCACCGAGATGGAATACAACCGCGCAGTCGAGCGCAAAATCCCGCGCCTGATCTTCATTATCGATAAGCAACATCCGCTTGCTGATTTCACCATAAACGATATCGATACGGGCGAGAGCGCGGTCAAGCTGTCTGAGTTCAAGAGCCGCATCGAAAAAGAGAACATCGTCAACTACTTCAAATCGCCCGCCGACCTGCGCGCTCACGTCATCAACAGCCTGTCGAAACTCCGCAAACCCGATCTCACCGCGTTCCATTACATAAGCGATATACCCGCGCCGCCAGAAGCCTTCATCGCTCACCCTTACACTCTGCTGCAAACTCATCGCCTCGTCGGACGACAACAAAAACTCAGCCTGCTGACCGATTGGGTGACGCGCGAGCAGGAACAAATCTATCAGGCGCACATCCTGAGCATAGTAGACATAGGCGGGATGGGAAAGAGCGCCCTGACCTGGAAATGGTTTCAAGAGATAGCGCCGCAGGAGATGAATCCGCTCGCAGGGCGGATGTGGTGGAGTTTTTACGAGAGCGACGTGAGGTTTGAAAACTTCGTCACACGCGCGCTGGCTTATGTCACAAGGCGACCACTTGATGAAGTGCAGGATATTCCCTCGCCCGACCGTGAAGCGCAGTTGCTAGCGGCGCTCGACCGCGAGCCGTTCTTGATAGTGATGGATGGGTTGGAACGCATTCTTATTGCTTATGCGCGAATGGACGCGGCGCATTTGATGGATAGTCAGGTTGAAGATAAGAAGAGCCTGCGAAAGACGGCGGACCCAAGAGAGGGGCGATTCCTGAAGAAACTGGCGCAGGTCAAAAACTCGCACATCCTCGTCAGCACACGTCTCTACCCGGCTGAACTTGAAACGGACGGAGGCGATCCGATTCCCCGGACTTTTCGCCGTGACATCGAGGGCTTGACGGATGAGGATGCCATAGAGCTTTGGCGCACGTTTGAAGTTACCGGCTCGCGGGACGAATTGCTGCCGGTCTTCGCAACCTTCGATAAACACCCGTTGTTGATTCAAGCCCTGGCAGGAGAGATCAAGCGTTATCGCAATGCGCCGGGCGACTTTCAAGAATGGCGCAAAGCCAATCCTCGTTTCGACCCTGCTCAATTTCCGCGACTGCAAGAAGCAATGTCGCATGTGCTCGAATTCGCGTTACGCGAGTTGGATGACAGGGCACGCCGGGCGTTACGGATAATCGCCGCGTTCAGAATGCCCGCGAGCTACGACACGCTCGTCGCGCTGTTGATGGGCGAAGAAAAACCGTGCGCCGGTGAGCGCGAACTGGATGAAGTGCTGACGGAGTTGGAAGACCGGGGACTGATGGGATGGGACAAGCGGGCCAACCGCTACGATGTGCATCCTATCGTGCGCGCAGTGGTATGGAGCAGTCTGGGCGACGACACGCGGCGAGACGTGTACACGAGCTTGCACGCGCACTTTGAAGCAATGCCTAAGATTGCTAATTGGAGAGAGGTTAATAGCCTCGAAGATCTCTCGCCCGCCCTTGAACTGTACAACACGCTGATCGGCTTAAGGCAATACGATGATGCCATCGCAGTGTTTCGAGATCACCTAAGCGAGGCCATGCATTTCCGACTCAGTGCCAGTCGTCAGCAAATAGAACTTTTGGAGCGGCTCTTTCCTAATGGAGCGGCTCAGTTTCCGCGTTTGAGCCAATCAAGCAACCAAGCCTATGCATTCAATGCGTTGGCTCTGGCTTATAAATTGGCCGGGCAACCCGGCTGTGCTATGCCGTTATATATCCGCCACAACGATATGCAGGGAAAAGCAGGAGATAACGGAAGGCTCCATGTCGGATTGTGCAATTTGTCAGATGCGCGACGATTGCTTGGCTCCCTGCACGAGGCGGAAGTCGCTGTACGGAGTGCGTTGCGTATTGCGCGTGTATTGCCTGACGGCTTCGCGGAAGCATACAGTCTGTGGCGTCTTGGGGTGACATTAGCAACGCAGGGGGTTGAAAGCGAATCCGAAGTTGCCCTGCGGCGGTCATTGAAAATATTGGAGAAAATAACCAAATCACAAACTTCTAAAGGGGTGGTCAACTCCTACCGTGCCCAACGTTCGCTGTGGCTGAAGAAATATAGGGCTGCACTCCAGTTTGCAGATTGTGCGTGGGAGTTTGCTCAAACATGGAGTGCAGAACGCGATTTCATCTACGCGGCGCGACGGCAAGGCGAGGCGGCATTGGGATTGGACGATTTCGATACAGCCGACGAACGCCTGCATCACGCGCTCGCCCGCGCTTGGAAGGTGAACTTTGTTGAAGAAGAACTCCCCGCGCTCGTTGCGCTGGCCGAGTTGCGAAGGCGACAGTCCAAATTGGAAGAAGCGCGCGAATTACTCGATGACCTGTGGGAAGCAGCCGAGCGCGGGCCTTACCCGCTCTTTCACTCGGATGCCTGCAACGTGCTTGCGCAAATCGAGCGCGACGAGGGCAATCTCTCTGCCGCAACGGATGCCGCTACGAAAGCCTTTCGCCTCGCGTGGTGTGACGGCCCGCCCTTCGCCTATCACCGGGGACTCACAGCCGCGCGCAAACATCTT
>JAKEHD010000292.1 GCA_022615215.1 Blastocatellia bacterium | reverse complement strand
GCTGCGGGATCCGCCTCAAGTCGAGGACCAACTGAATCTGGACGAGTGGGCTATAACGCTTGCCGTTTCGCGGGCGGCAGCGCCCAATCGCTCGCGCAGGCTGCGATCCTTCGCCAGAGTCTCTATCGCGCGGGCGAGCGCCAGAGGGTCGCCCGGTTCTACGAGCAAGCCGTTTTCGCCGTCGAGCAGCAAATCGGCTATCTGTCCGAGGCGGCTTGCGACTACGGGGCGCGACATCGCCATGTACTCGAACAACTTCGTGGGCGAGCCGAAGAACTCGCTGCCATCGGCCGATTCGACGTGAGGCGAAGCGAGTATGTCGCAGGCGTCGAGATAAGCCGGAACCTTTTCGTGAGGGATGCGGCCCGCGAAGGTCGCGCGTTCGCTCACGGCTGCGGATTCTATTATCGCTTCGGCTTCGGCTCGCTGATCGCCATCGCCTATGAAAAGAAAATGGCAGTTCGCACAATAAAGTGTATCATTGCGGTCGCTCACTTTCGCGGCTGCTTCGGCCAGAATGGGAGCGCCGTGCCAGGGACCGAACGTGCCGAGAAAGCCCACCACTATTTTATTCTCGATGCCGAGCGCGCGCCTCACCTCGAAGCCGCCGCTTCCGGGGCGAAACCTGTCTGTGTCGACTCCGTTCGGATTGACTATTATTTTTTCGGGAGCGACGCCTGCGCGAATGAGATTACGTCGCTCGACCTCTGAGACGACGCATAAGAAATCGGCCGCCCGTTCGTTGAGTCGCTCGAACCGTTTCAACAGCCGGAGTTGCCCTACGGGATCCCAACGCTTGCTGACCCATACTTCGGAGCCATTGAATTCCAGTATGAGAGGCAGGCCCGTAATGATCGATAGCGCCACTCCGGTCCAGTTGAAGCGGCTGTATCGCTGATATATGAAATCTATTTCATCGGGCGAAATCTTTCCGCATAAAGATTTCTTTCTTACCTCGACCATCCGCAGGCACCTCAGTGTAAAGACCAGATTGTTCCACAATTCAAAGATCGCTCTGGTGGCGCTCAAGGCGGCCGATGGCTTTATCGAAATGCAGTCGTCTGCTTCCGACGCTTGAGACTCACCCGGCACCCCGGCGCTTACGATAAACTTCAGCCTGTGGCCCAAGCTTGCGGCCCCGCTCGCAAACCCCGCGACGTGAGTCGACATTCCGCCCTCCCGCGCAGATGCAATAGTAGCGCGAATGTAGAGCGCCGTGCGCGAAGCCTCTGGATGCGAATCGCGCCTTGCGTGACGGGTTATAGATGCGCGTAAAGATTCCTTTCTTGTCACGGCTCTAACCCCGAGCGATGAGGCAAGCAGAAGAGTGAGCAGCCACGACAGCGGCACGATGAGCAGATACCCCGCAAGGATTTCGAATGCGAAACGCAGCGATTCAAAGATCAATGCAGTCAAGCGCGAACGCTCCAAACGGCGTCCGCTACGATCTCCTATCACTATGCGCCGTGCGCCCGCAAGGGCACCGAACAGAATCAATGCGCTGCGTGCGCTCTGCCGGTCGAGGCTCGAAGTGAAGACGGCGAACGTATCCGGGGCAAGCGCCCGGACACGCGCGAGCGCCGAGGCTGTTGATTCCCATTTGAGATCGGCTTTGTTGAGAGGTTTGATTTCGAGACCCTTCAGGTGACGGGCGGCCCACTCATCGGCCGCGCGCTTATCGCCCGACAAGTCGAGCAGCAAGGCTGTTTCGAAGGATGAGGGATGAGGGATGAAGGATGAATCGACATCTTCAGAAAAGCTTTCATCCTTCATCCTTCCGCCTTCATCCTTTCCGCATCCCCTCGCTCCCCTGCATGTTTCAACGTGCGCATGAACCTTCGATAGTAATAAAGGTGGAGCAGGTAGTCCAGCGCCATAGTAACGGCTCCTGCCCAGGCTGCGCCTGTGACTCCGAAGTAGGGAACAGTCAGGACCAAACCGGTAAATCCCGCTATGGCGACCAGGGCCGCGATGTTGCGAAGTTCCGCTCCGCGCCCGTGTGATGACAGAAACATGTTGTAGGGCTGAAAAAGCCCCGTGAAGATGTTGTACAGCGCGAAGGGCAAAAGCAGAGGAACGGCCCCGGCGAATTCCGGTCGCAAGAGTTTGAGCACATAAGGCCCGACTATGAGCAGCCCTGTGGCTGCCATAAGCAGCACGATGATATTCCAGCGATTGATCCTTCCAGGCACTTGAGAGAGCTTTGCGAAAGCGCGAAACCGCGTGATCGCAAGCGAGCGCGACATGGTCGTTATGGGGTTGCTCAATCTCTGAGCCATTCCGTACAGCCCGAATGCATCGAGACCCGCCCCCGCACGACCTAGATAATATGGTATGACGAGCGAGTCGAGCCGCGTCATCGCCGTTCCGGTTATGCGGGCCATGTAAAGATTCAACCCATAACCGCGAACCTCTTTGAAGGTGAGCCTGATGTAGAGAGACGTGTTTTTGAAACTCGGACGCAATCGCGCCAGCGTCCAAAACGACGCTACCCCTATGCCGATCAGGTAAGCCGACAGAGCAGTTGCCGCCGTGAGCCTGTGCGCGAGGGCGAGAGCTATGAGCGCAAGCATATAAGAGCCGGTCATCAAAAGCTGGAATAAAGAGAGGCGGCGAATCTGGTTCAGGCCCTGACAACTCTGTTCGATGAACAATTGAAACGGATGGAAGAAAGCGAAAGGGGCCGCGCCTATAAGTAACCAGCGCACGTCCTGTTTGAATATGTAATCTACGGGAACCGACGCTGCCAGGATGAAGAGCGAAAACGCAAGGCCGAGGATTGCCGCCAAAGCCAGGAGCGCGCCGAGCGCCTGCCGTTCGCTCTCTCGGTCTTCGGCGAGCGCAAGCACGCGCGCGCCCGCTGAGAATATGCCGAACTCGAAGAACAAGCCCGCTACAACGACGAATCCCTGGCAGAAGAAGAACCGGCCTATTTCGAGGCCCAGTTCGCGCGCAAGCAGAAGGCTTGCTGCAAGCGCCGTCACCATCGAGCCTATATGCGCTGAAAAGAGCATGCCGGCCTGGCGCGGCGTTTCGCCCAACCTGAACAGCGACGCGGGGACGCGGTGACGCGGGGACGCGGCGATATCTCCCAAGCTCCTCTCTTCATCCAGGGCTGGCTTTGATTCAGATAAAGACTCTGTCGCTTTCGATTCAGTAGACATTTATGAATTGGCGCTAAAGCGGATCAAGAAGCAGGCATGGAAGTAAAATCTGAGTTGCCACTGCCAATGATCGCCGTGTCCCCGCGTC
>JAKEHD010000291.1 GCA_022615215.1 Blastocatellia bacterium | reverse complement strand
CCGCTCTCTGCGTCCCACAGCCTCACGGTCTTATCCGCGCTGCCGGATGCCAGAGTCTTTCCGTCGGGGCTGAAGCCGACCGCGCGCACGCCTGTCGTGTGACCGCTCAAACTCCGAAGCGATTCACCGGTGACGGCATCCCAAATTTTTATAGTGTTATCGTCGCTTCCCGAAACCAGAGCTTTGCCATCCGTACTGAAGGCGACCGAGCGAACCTCAGCCGAGTGACCTCGAAGCGTGCGAACCGTATGGCCGCTTTCCGTGTCCCATAGCCTTATGGTCTTATCATCGCCCGCCGAAGCGAGTCGCTTCCCATCCGTACTGAAGGCGACCGAGTTGACGCGGTCTGAATGGCCTTCAAGGTTCAGGATGAGGCGGCCCGTGCGCGCGTTCCACAGATTGACCGTTCTATCGAATTGAGCGGAAGCGAGAGTAAGGCCATCGGGGCTGAAAGCCAGAGAGCGGACATCGGAAGCGATTTCGTCAATGGTATCGATGGGGCGGCCTGTGCGCACGTCCCAGAGTTGAATCGTGGCATCCACGCTGCCGGAGGCGAGAGTAAGGCCATCGGGGCTGAAAGCGACCGCGTTGACGTAATCGGTGTGGGCTTCCAGAATGCGCACGAGGCGGCCCGAAGCGGCGTCCCACAGCCTTACCGTATAATCGACGCTCACAGAAGCGATGAATTTGCCGTCCGGGCTGAAGGCTACCGATGTGACGTTGGCGGAATGGCCGTTCTGAATGACGAGTTCGGGCAACGCCTGCTTCTCGGTTCGCGCCGCTTCACCGAACAACAGCATTATGCTTATCAGCGAAACAAGCGCCCAGCCGATTCTTCTTAGTATGTGAGCTACTGTAATACCCTCATGTAGAGTTTCGATTGCAGGTCGCCGGACAAACACTAAAGCGATAATCCCGGACTGCGTTGACCGAGACGTTTCGTCTACGACTACGAGTCGGATGCCGTGCCCTTCACACCTTTCCCTTGCGCGTTTTGGGAATGTTGCCGACTGACAAACGCCCGCCAAAAGACAGAGCACAGCCCATTACTTGCAGAGGCATTATAAAAATTATCCGGTCGAGCATGCTGTGACAGGAGTCACGGCGAAGGGTGACAGCAATCACGGCGCTTCCATGCAGAGGCCCTTATAGTTTATGGGGTATCAGACTCTGTTGTATTTCATGTGCCTGGTATGCCGGGACCGCCATCTGGCGGCACGTGAATCGAGCCAGATCTTTCCCCCCCCATCAAACACCACCGACAGGGTCGGTGGCTCGATGAGTGTGACTGCCTCAAAAGCGGTTGAATATGCCGATCAGTTCTTTGACATCACACGAGCGCGATGTTGCGGTCTGCTTCAAAAGAGTCCTTCACCATCCGCATCTTTTTGTTCGCGGGCATAGCGGCAAATTCGCTCTTCACGCTGAACCGGGCTATCCCGAAAGGAGGTTACCGATCATGAAACGAGTGATTGTTTCCGTCATCCTCTCTGCACTCATATCATTCTGTTTTTCCATTCGTTCGTTCGCGCAGGATGCGGCCACGAAAAACTTTCTTCAGGGCCTTTCAGGCACGCGCCGCGATGTCGCTGAGATCGTCGCCGAAACTGTAAGGGAGACAAATGCCAGGATCGTCACAGTCGGCTCGTGGGTTTCAGGAACGAAGTACAACGACCCGCTGCTTGGCGGCGTATCGGATCACGATATGCGACTCGTTATGACCGGCACAAGCGAAGACGCCGCAATGGCCTCATGGCGGAATGTTCGTTCGACGATAGTGCAGAAAGTTCGAGCGCGATTTAAGGATCCGGCCACGGCTGATCAGGTTTTGAAGAGCATCAATCTCTATCCGCCCGATGAGATACTCGCAGGCATCGACGACGCAGATGAAGCCCTGTTGAAAATGAAGAACCTCGGGGTCAACCCGAATCTGGGAGACGAAGTCGTCGAGGGGCTATGGGGCAAAGGCTCTAAGGCATTTCGTGATGCGTATGAATCGACGAGCGGTCGCATGATCTACGCAGAAGGCGGCGCTGTTCGATCCGGTTTTGCCGATCTACTTCCGCTCGGCGAAACGCGCGCCATTTATACGATCGGGGGTTCGGCCAACAGCGCATCGCAGTTTGTCGACAAAACTCTCGATGCTCTCAGGAAAGGCGACGCAAAGACGGTTCGAAAACAGCTTGAACGCCTCAACCAGTCGCTCAGAAAAGCGCGCAGCCTCGCAGGAATCGAGCAGCGAAACCACTTCGATGATATTTTGAAGAAACTCAAAGACTACGGCGACGACATCGAAGGACTTCGCCGCGAACTCGCCACCAACAAGCAACTCGTCGCGGAAATTTCAAACGCCCTGCCAAAGGCGAAACTGGATGCGGAACTTCTAAAACGGTTCGCCGAATCCTCGAAACCGCGCGATCTGAAAATTATCAAAGATATGCTGGAGGAAGGCACTGGCCGATGGGCGCGCGTGAAGGATGCGCTCAGTAAGGCCTCCTCGCATGTTCCGTGGGGCGCGTTGATGAAAGGCATGATGGCGTTTTTCGTCTATCTCGAAACCGTTGACATTTCGAGCGCCGCAGGGCGGGGCGATTACGAACAGGCTTTCGAAAAGATTCTGACCAACCTCGGCTTCGTGGCGAGTCTGCCCGCAGGCATTCTCTCGGCGCTCGTCACCGCGATCATCACCGACGCGAAGGAATCGGGCTACATCTTCGTTACGCGATTTCAGGATTGCGAGGACTTGATCGCGGGCATCTACTCGGTCAAAGGCCGCGAGGAAGTCTCAGACGTTCAGAAGATTGAAATTAATGTCGATAGGATGGCGCGGGAGTTCACAAAAGAAGAACAGGTTCGCGCGCTTGTCGCGTTGCACGCGCGCAATGCCGCGCGCCGCAACGTTGGCGAAGCGACGGAAAAAATCGATCAGGAAGTCGAGAACAGACTGAACGAGCGATGCGGGCCGAACATCATCGAGAAGTGGAGGAATCGCCGCGCCGAAATCATCGGCGCAGCGGCAGAGACTCTGCTGCGCGCGGACGCGGCATTCAACACCTTCAATCTGACCGCCGCGGCCGGCCCGGAGCCGGTCATCCTCTCAGGAACCGGCGCGCTCAAGGGAGATGTTACGATCAATGCAAGGTTCGATGGAGATGTTTCTGAAATCACGCAGGCGCTGAACGAATTCACCTCTACGCTCAGACCGCTCGGCGGGAAAAATCACGAGGTCGCCGTTTCGATCAACCACTCCTACATCTGGCTGCTCGATGGTCGCGAGATAGCCGGAGATTCGCAGGTGTTTGCGGGCGTCGGTCAGGTTTTCGACGCCGAGGCCGCGCGCCGCACGATCACCATCACCGCTCCGGGCGAACACACAATCGAGTTTCAATACATCCTGGAGGTCAAGGTCCATTCGATTTGCGATGACGTGCTCGCGGCGAAGCGTTTCATCGAAAAGACCTTCAAACCCAAGACCACATTCAGAGTCACGGCGATAGATGGCGACTGGAAAGCCGCCATCAAGGGACCGGACTCGGTGAAACCTGGCGACACGATTTCTCTTTCGGCCGACCTATCGCCCGCTGTGCGCCAGCTAAAGAACGTCTCACTTCGCTGGTCGAACGAGACTGCGCGCGTGAGTTTGCCTGCGAAAGAAAATGTCTCCTTCACCCCGCAGGAAGCGACGGCGCAACGATTTGCGCTGGAGGTCTTCGCGGAGATAGGAGGGGTTCAGGTGCGAATCGCCGGCGCAGATAAAACCGTCGCAGTCGAAGGAGAGGAAAAGCCTGCGGCAATACCCGGCGATGTAAAGTTTTCAGGATCGGTGCCTGACAACTGGGAAGGCGGTAACACGCCCGACGGGTTCGTGCTGAAACGCAAGCCCGCCAAAATCAAAGGCCCGTGCGGGTGGGACTCAAGTGTCGGCGCAACGCTTACGGCCAAATATGTCGGCATAAGCCAGGAGCCGAGGGATGACGCCCAGGCGATGACGAGGGCCGATGCCAGATTCAAGGCGCGGCGACAGGGCGACACGCCGAACGACCCTGCGGTGGGGCTGTTTATGGTCGGCGGACGGGAAGGCGTCAGCGCGTTTTCGATGGGCGATTACCAGGGCGCGATCGCTGAGTTCGCAATCTGGATGCGCCGGGGCAGCGGCGGATTTTCCGGCTACACGGGTTCTTATTTCGGAGCCAATGGCGCAGGCGATGTCGTGAAGCAGGGCGGCGTTATAAGTTTCTCTTACCATGTCAACGGCGGCGGCTGCTGGGACAACTCGGATCGCGCGTATCTGGTCACGCAGGGAATCGCAGCGCAGGAAGAGGCGCACGCCATCCTTGCCTCGCTTCGACCGGACGACGAGGGACTGCTGTCGTCGAAGCCATACGAGGGACCGAAATACGACGGCTCCGATCTGCCAAAGGTCGTGCTGGCTCCTTCGAGCCTGCAAAAACTCAAGGTCGGCGAACCTGTGAAAATCGAAGCCATCGTCGAAAACGCCAAACCGGAAGACAGCCCCTTCACTTACAACTGGTCGGGCACGTTCGACGGCACAACGGAGACCGCAAAGAGACAAAGCTCAGTACATCTCAAACCGACGAAGCCCGGCAAATATAGCGTCAGCGTAGGCGTCGATGGCAGCCGATTCGCAATGGGATGGGCCACTCTGGAGTACGAGGTCTCGGACTATAAACTCACGATCACGCGCGTTCCCGAAGCAAACACGCCGGTGACAGTCGGCGTGAACACCGCGTTCAGGGCCACGCTCACCATTGACGGCCGGCCCGCAAGCGGCGATTTCCTATATCGATGGGAGCCATCGACCGAAGCGCGTTTCAAGACAAACGAGAGCGTCAGCGCAGAGACGAGCGTCGCATTCGTGAAGACCGGGCGAGCCAAGGTATGGGCAGTGGCGCTGGCGCGCGAAGGCGAGGCTCTGACGACATTGGCCGAGTCGAATCAAATCGAGATAGAGATCGTCAATCCCGATTTCGATATTTCGTTTGCGCCCGAGCAAGGGCTTGTCGGCGCGCCGGTGAAGGCCAGGGTAAAACCGTCTGTGGCCGGGCTGAAAGAGATCGATTTCAGATGGGAGCTTTCGCGCAACGTCAGATTGCTCAACGAATCGCAAGACAGGCGCGAAATCACCTTCGCGCCTCAAGACGATCAGCCGGTTGAAATAACCGCCCGCGCCCGCGTGCCTGTCTCTGGCGAAGACCTCGGAACCGCGACCGCGAAATACGTGGCGAAGAAATTCGATGTAAAGGTTGCCGTGCTCGGTTCGATAGAACCTAAGCCGCAGGTCTGGAAAGAAGGAGTCGGGCTGGTCACTGTCGAAAACGCGATCGCCGTTCATCAGAACGTAGCGATGCGCGCCGATGTGACGCCTCAAGTCGAAGGCACAGAGTTTCGCTACGAGTGGCGGGTCAATGAGGACTCGCACATCGTCGGCGGAAGCGCTTCAAACGAGGCGCGCTTCAATCGCAGCCAGACCGGGACATGTATAGCGACGGTGATCGTTCGCGATCAGAATGGTCTGGAGTTAGGCCGCGGCTCCGGCACGTTTGCCGCGACTATCTCCGAAGACATGATGGGCGGCGGCGCGAAGGCGAAAGAGGCTGCCGACAAGATCGCGAAAGCGAAAGAGATCGTTCGAAAGGGACAGCTCGACGAGGCAATCGCTCTCGCTGAGGAGGCCGCAAGGCTCAATCCACAGAATGGCGAGGCCGGGTCGCTCGCCGGCCAATGGCGCAACGAGCGCGACACGTGCCTGGCGCAGATCGAAAAGGCAAAGCGGCTGATCGCCGAAGGGAAGTTTCCCCAAGCGAGCAATGAACTGATAGTCGCAAAGAATCTTCATGGCCTCTACAAACCCGTCCTGGAAATGGATTCGCAAATCGGCACAGAGTGGCGCGCCTGGGATACGAAGATACAGGATGACCTGTACCGCATCCGCGACGCAAGTGAACGCAAGGAATTCAAACGCGCTCTCGAACTCGCGGCAAAGCGGCGCGAAGAAGGCCGTCTCGGGCCGTATGAAAAGCAACTGGCAGATGCCGAAGCGTGGGCGCGCCGATGGGAAGAAGAGAAGGAAGAGAAACGCCGGATTCTGAAAGGCGCCGAAGCGAAGATGAGGCAGTACGACTTTGCGGGCGCGTTGAAGGAATTCGAACTGGGCTTTGCAAACTTCGACAACCTATGGGCAATGTCGGACCCTGAACCGAATTACTACAACAGGCTCCGCAGCGAAGCCATTGCCAGGAACAATCGCATCAACGAACTCATGAAGTATGTGTCTGATGTCGCGCGCGATCAGAATGCGCGAACCGATCTGATCGAAACTCAAATCAAGAACGCCGCCGAGGTTCTTTCGCTCCAGCCAAGCAACGCGGAAGCGAAGCGATTCCGCGCTATACTCGAGCGCCGCCTGGCTGATCGTCGTTCCGGTGCCGCCGTCACGTCGCTGATCAAACGCGGTAACGACCATTTCGCAAACCGCCGTTACCCCGAAGCGATCGGCGAATTCACAAAAGCGATCGAGGCGAACCCGGGCGCGGCAGAGGCTTACATAGGCCGGGGCATGGCAAGACGCGCAGCACAGGATTACTCCGGCGCCCTGGCCGACTTCAACCGTGCAATACAGATCGACCCGGCGGGTGCGGAGGGCTATCGCGGCCGGAGCATGACGCGGCGCTCGCAGAATGATTTCAATGGAGCGATCGCGGATGCGACCAGGGTGATCGAACTCGATTCCGGCTCCTACCGAGGCTATCTCACACGGGGTCTCGCCCGCGAAGGGCTGAAGGATTACGACGGGGCGATCTCGGATTTCAGCCGCGCTATTCGACTGAATCCAAACTATGCCAATAGCTTTCAGTATCGCGGTTTGATTCTATTGAATCGGAAGAAAGACCATCGCGGCGCGCTGGCAGATTTCGACCGAGCAGTAGGGCTTGAGCCGACCAACAGCACTGCTCTCAACAACAGGGGAGTTGCGAAAGAACGCCTTGGCGATTTACCCGGCGCACTCGCGGATTACGAAAAAGCGGTAAGCGTCGGGCCTGGAAATGAAATGGCAAAGCGGAACCTGACCAGGCTCCGGGGCAAACTCGGGGAGCAGAAAGCTTCCGACTCACTTCCATTGGATATGTCCTCTGTGGGAGGCAAGCGGGGACAGCCTCGAATCGTCAAGGGCATTCGCATCGATGACCTTTCATGGATACGATTGGCGTCGACGCGTGAAAACCGGCTCTCACTTGAGATTCCGGCCACATCCGGGATTCGGGCGACCGCAGTGGCCATCGTGACCAACCTGGACTGTGCGACTTATCTCGAACAGGGAAAAACCATCGCTCGAATGACCGTCATCAAGACGGACGGCACAGAGATTTTCGAGATTCGCGCCGGGGTTCATTCAAGCGAATGGAATTACCGCGCGGTGAATCCGAGGCATCGGTGGGTGGAGGAATCGTTTATCGGCAGTGATCGTTTCCTAGTGACGTTCGATCTGGCTCGACCTGGCAGGGTAAAGGCCGTTCGTTTCGATTACGTCGAAACGGGCGCTCAACTCTGGTCTGGTAATGCTCCGGGTTTCATCGTCAGGGGAGTCAGTCTGCTCGGCTCCGGTGTGACGGGCGATCAACCTCCCCCGGCAGCCGCTCCGGTCCCCTCGCCCTCGACGCAACCGTCACCGCCGACACAGCCTGGCGGGAGAGAAAAAGTCATCTTCCAAAACGGAAATGTTTACGGTGTATCGAACGGCCCGACCGCTCCGACCGTCTTCACGCTGACCGTGCCACACGTCATCACCTCCGTCATGACGTATCACTGGAACAGTGGCCGCGGCACGCGCACGGGCACGATCGCTCTTCGTGATGCGAACGGACGGACATACGGGCCGTGGGCAGTGAAGGGAACACCGGGTCAGGGCGGCGTCCCGAATGCCAATTGGACGTGCGCGCCGAATATCGAAATCCCCGCGGGCAGCTACACGATCATCGATTCCGAACCTGCAACATGGTCTCAGAATTCAGCGTCGGGTGGACGCGGGATGGCGGTTGTGAAAGGTTATCCGATAGTCGCGATCGCACGACCAACTTCGCGACCAAAGCCAGCAGATCTCGTGTATGTGAGCAGATTCGCCGGCAAATGGAACTCAACCTTCGGTCATTCGAAGAGAAGTATGCGCACGCTACTGGAGTTTGAAGTTGACGGAATCAAGGTGCGCGGGAAGTACACGTACGATCAAGGCCGCATCGAGGCCACGCTCTCGCCAGACGGCAAGACCATGGAAGGGACTTGGCTGGAAGCACCTAGCTACAAACCGCCCCAGGATGCTGGCAGAGTCATCTTCAGGCTGTCCGAGGACGGCAAACACTTCACCGGGCGTTGGTGGTACGGACAAAACAGTGACGGTGGAGACTGGTTCGGGACGAGAATTGTGGAGACCGGAAAGTAAGCAGCCAGGTCGTTGATTTTAACAGAAGCTATTTACTTTCATCCGCAAAGGAAAGGAGGAATGTAATGATGAGAAACCTTCATAGGCTGTGGAGTTTTCCACTCATTCCATCCTTACGCTTCGTGGCGCACTGGACTCACCATATTGCCTCTTAGTCAAGCACGGCCTCTTGGCGGCTTGCATCGCGCCGCACCGTTACCTTTTAGGAGCAGCTATTTCACATTCGGTTTGCATCCGCCGAATGCTTCGCTCCAAAGACTCACCGCCTACCTGTATAGGCTGTGGGATTTTCAATCCATTCCAACATCGCGCTTCGTGGCGCACTGGGATGTTTCCCTTTCAATTATGTACCGACTTTAGGGAATCGCTCCCTTCTGCCTCCAAGCGCAGTTTTCAAAAGCCTGTTCATCAGCCTGGTGCCAATCATTCCTTCGCCATAGTTAATTGTGCTATATTGGAACCCTCCGAGGGGGAGTGAAGCGATGGCGATGCAGAAAAAAAAGATCAAAACCAAACAGAAAGCTGCGCCCGGTAAAACAACTGGCGGCAAAAAAGATTCCCGCAAGAAGGTCGATTACCGCATTCAACAGACGGCAGGAAAACCGCCAATATCAAAATCAAGGAGCAAGTCAAACGCTATGGCTAATGAAACCAGTAAAGAACGCCGCCCTTCCGATAAGAGCGCAGGCGACGAAGCCGCGAAATCTCAACTTCAAGGCGCAGACCTCGCCACCGGCGGCAGCCTCGATAAGGTCCGCGATATTCTTTTCGGCTCGCAGGCGCGTGAGTATGAAAAAAGATTCGCCCGCCTCGAAGAGCGATTCGCAAAAGAAGCATCCGATTTGCGAGACGAGGTGAGAGGGCGATTCGACTCCCTTGAAACCTACATAAAAAAAGAGATAGAGTCGCTCTCGCAGAAAGTGAAAGCCGAACAGGACGAACGTAAGGAATCCGTCCGAGACCTTGCGCGCGAGCTCAAGGAACTGACGAAAGCATTCGAGAAGAAGACGGGCCAGCTAGATGAACAACTCGACAAGAGCCAGAGAGAGCTTCGCGAGCAAATCCTGGATCAATCCAAGAGCCTCTCCGAAGATATTCGCCGCAAGCACGAAGATGTCTCTGCCGAGCTCGAACGCAAGACCGAGGAACTCCGGTTCGATAAGACAGATCGGTCGGCGCTGGCGACGATGTTTACAGAACTGGCCATGCGCCTCAACAACGAGCTTATAATCCCCGGCTCGGAGGATCTGGGCAATGACTGATACGGCTCGTCAAGGCGGCCCCGACAAGACCGCGAGCGGGTCTCGCGATCCGGTCCCGGACGCGCTGGATGAGTTGCGCACATTGCTGCTCGCTCCCGAACAGGTCCAGATAGGCAAACTTCAGGAGCGGCTCGATAATCCGAGAATTCATGCCCAGGACGTTGGCCGCGTGCTGCCGGACGCCGTATCTCTGCGAGCGGCCAGAGACAACAAGCTTACCCGCGCACTTACGCCGACCGTAGAAGAGGTCATCCGTGAATCGGTCAGAAAAAAGCCTCAAACTCTAGTTGACGCCATCTTTCCCGTCATGGGACCGGCTATCCGAAAAGCCATCTCGCATGCCTTCAGCGAAATGGTTCAATCGCTCAACCAGGCGCTCGAATACAGCCTCACTCTCAAAGGTTTGAAGTGGAGGCTTGAGGCCCTGCGCACAGGGAAATCGTTTGCCGAAGTAGTCCTGAGCCATACGCTGCTCTATCGCGTCGAGCAGGTATTTCTGATTCACAAAGAGACGGGACTCTTGCTCGATCACGTGACGGCGGACGCGGTCGAAGCTGAAGACGCGGACCTTGTTTCGAGCATGCTTACGGCCATTCAGGATTTCGTGCATGATTCCTTCAAGACCAAAAAGACCGGCTCACTCGAAGCCATGCAGGTCGGTGAACTGACCGTGTGGACCGAGCGAGGCCCGGCAGCCGTGCTCGCAGCGGTCATACGCGGCAACGCTCCCGTAGAGCTTCGCCGCGTTTTACAGGACACGCTCGAAATCATTCACATCGAGCAGACGGACGCCTTCGAATCTTTCGAGGGAGACGCCTCCCCTTTTCAATCGAGCCGTCCCAGCCTCGAAGACTGTCTGCGGATGCAGGCGGAGGAAAAAAAGAAGAAGTCCGCCCGCCTTTTGTGGGCGGTTGCAAGCCTTGTGATATTGGGCCTGGGCGTCTGGTTGTTCTTTGCGATTCGCGATAGCAGTCGCTGGAGCGATTACGTCGAGCGGTTAAAAGCGGAGCCTGGCATAGTAGTGGTCTCTGAGGAAAAGAGCGGCGGGAAATATATCATATCGGGCCTGCGCGACCCGATGGCCCGAGACCCCGAAGCGATATTGAAGACGACTGAAATCGCCCCCGAACGGGTGGTCGGCCGATGGGAGCCTTATCAATCGTCTCACCCTGAATTCGTGCTTGCGAGAGCCAAAAGTTTGCTTCAACCTCCCGGCACCGTCACCTTGCAGGTCGAAGGCAGCACGCTCAGGGCCGAAGGGTCGGCTTCCGATGACTGGATAGTCGAAGCGCGCCGCCTCGCGCAGGCGCTCCCGGCCATCACGCGATTCGAAGAAGAAAACCTCGTCGACGCCGAGCGCGGCATAGAGCGAATGAAGCAGAAGATCGAAAGCCTGGAGATCAGATTCGAGGTCGGCAGCGCAGAGATCACCCCTGACCAGACAGGCAAACTCGACGAGCTCATCGCAGAGGTGCGAAGACTGGAGGTTTTCCTGAAATCGATAGGCAGGCGCGCGCGCATAGAGATACTCGGTTACACAGACCGCACGGGGTCTGAAACCTTGAACCGGGGGCTCAGCCGCGAGCGGGCCGCCAGCGTGATAGCGTTCGTTTCGTCGAAGGGATTGGAAATGGGCGGCAGTGTTTCAATGGCAGCCGCAGACTCCGAGACCGCAGGCCGTGAAAGACTCTACGACCGCAAAACCACTTTCAGAGTGGTCCTTGAGAAATGACGAAAGGCATTTCGGCTGTGATTCAGAAAAAAGTCTGCATGGTAGGCTCCTCCGCAGTGGGGAAGACGAGCCTCGTCTCGCGTTTCGTCGAGAGCATATTCTCGGATAAATACCTCACTACGGTCGGCGTGAAGATAGATAAAAAGATCGTCCGGCTTCAGTACCCCGACCGTGAGGAAGGGGAAGAAGTCATGCTCATGCTATGGGACCTGGCGGGCGAGGACGAGTTTTTGCAACTGAGGATGTCTTATTTGCGAGGCACGGCAGGGTATCTTCTGGTTGCGGACGGCACTCGCCGCGTGACGATCGAGAAGGCATTCGACCTCAAAAAGAGGGTGGAAGGCGAGCTTGGACGAATACCTTTCGTTCTCGCGCTCAACAAGCACGACCTGGAAGATGAATGGGATGTCTCGGAAACGGAAGTCGAAGGGTTTTCGCAAATCGGCTGGCCGGTCGTAAAGACTAGCGCGAAGACGGGCGAAGGGGTCGAGGAGTTATTCTCAAACCTCGTCGGAAGAATGATGCGTGATGAGTAATGAACCGATCAAAGCGGATATACTCGCCGCGCTCGATGTAGCGGTGCTTGAGCGCACCTCCGAGGGCGAGTTCAAATTGATGGGGGCAGCGCCCCTTTGGTTTGCGCGCTTTTACCCCGACGCTACGGCCCGGCATACGGTTTTGAGACCGCAGGAGAAGTTTATCTTCCTCGAACACTTTCTCGTGGACGCCCACGCTTTCTGGCGCGGCAAGGGCGAAGGGCGACTGCGGTCGGGGGCCTGGGTTGAAACCGATGAATCGGGAGAGACTCTGCACCTTGAAGCCTCGGCCCTCTGTTTAGGAAGACGAAAAGTTTTGATCGTAGAGCTTCTCAGGTTTTCTTACGAAGAGGTCCACCTCCTCACACAGAAGGCGCGGGAAAAAAGCCTCGATTATCAACTGCTTTCGAGGGCCGAAGAGGCGCTCAGAAAAAGCGAGGCCAAAAATAACGCTCTCCTCGATGCCATACCGGACCTTATGTTTCAGGTGAACCGCAAGGGCGTAATCCTCGACTACAGGGCGAGGAAAGGCACTGGTCTGACGGCCGCCTTCGAGAAATCTCCGGGCAGGAGAGTGCAGGAGTTCTTGCCTGCGGAACTGGCCGTTATAATCGTCAAGGCGGCGAAGCACGCGCTCGCAACCGGACGTATGCAGACCTTCGAGTACAAAATACCGCTCGACGAAGAGGTTCGATGGCATGAGATTCGTATCACTCCGAGCGGAAGCGACGAAGTTCTCGCCCTGGCGAGAGACATCACACGGCGAAAGCGCCTTGAGCGTGAGCTTATTACTGCGCGAGAGGAGGCGCTTTCGGCGAGCCGCGCAAAGAGCGATTTCCTCGCCATGATGAGCCATGAGATTCGCACGCCCATGAACGGCGTCATAGGCATGACGGAGTTGTTGTTGGATACCGAACTGACGATAGAACAGCGCAAACTGGCAAGGACCGTTGAAGCGAGCGCCGACGCGCTGCTGCGGGTCATCAACGATATACTCGACTTTTCAAAGATAGAGGCCGGAAAGCTCACAATAGAGACCATAGCCTGCGACCTGCGCGGCATTGTCGAAGGCGCTATCGAGCTTCTGGTCGGGCGGGCGCGGGCCAAAGGCGTAGATCTTATATCGATCGTTTACAGAGATGTGCCGGAACTGCTCAGAGGCGATCCCATGCGCCTCAGACAGATACTGACGAACCTCATAGGCAACGCGGTGAAGTTCACCGAAAAAGGCCAGGTGAAGGTCTGCGTCACACGAGTCAGCGAAAGCGCGAGCAGCCTCGTTGCGCGCTTCGAGGTCAGCGACACAGGGATCGGAATATCCGCCCAGGCGCGAGCGCGATTGTTTCAACCCTTCTCTCAGGCCGACGGCTCTACGACCCGCAGGTATGGAGGGACAGGGCTTGGACTTGTAATATCGAAGCAACTCGTAGAGCTCATGGGCGGAGAGATAGGCGTCGAAAGCGAGCCGGGCAAAGGCTCGACCTTCTGGTTCACCCTGCCTTTTGAAAAACATAGCAGGGTAGCCACAGGAGAGGAAAGCAGGGGAGCAGAGGAGCAGGGGAGCAGAGGAGCAGAGGAGCAGAGGAGCAGAGGAGCAGGGGAGCACCCGATCATCCAATCGCCTTTCAATCTGCAATCTGCAATCTGCAATCCGCAATCCGCAATCAAAGTGCTTCTGGTCGAAGATAATCCGGTCAATCGAGAGGTGTTGCTCCTGCAACTTCGAAGGTTCGGCCACAACGTAGAGACGGCCTCTAACGGCCTGGAAGCTTTAAAGGCCATGGAGAAGGCTTCTTATGATCTGGTGTTGATGGATTGTCAGATGCCTGAGATGGATGGCTATGAGGCGACGGCGGAAATACGTCGCCGCGAGGGCCAATCCGGTCATACACCCATAGTCGCTATGACGGCGCATGCCCTGGAAGGCGATAGAGAGAAATGCCTTGCGGCAGGGATGGACGACTATGTGAGCAAGCCCATCAAGGCCGGGGAGCTTGCGAGTATGCTCGAACGATGGACCCCGGCAGGAAAGGCGGAAGGAGGCAGCGACTATGAGGCGGTGGATAAGAGCGCGCTTGCAGGATTTGCGGAGATGCTCGGAGAGGGCGGAAAAGATCGCATAATAAAGCTTGTCGATATGTTTTTGGAAGATGCCGCCCAACGTCTTCAGGCGCTTTCGTCGGCGCTTGCGGCCACGGACGCGAACGCGATGGCTCAAGAGTCGCACGCGCTCAAGAGCAGTTGCCGCTATCTGGGGGCGAGGCGTATGGCGGAGATATGCGAGAAGCTCGAAAAGAGCAGTCGCGCCGGGACGGTCTCGGGGGCCGATGCTCTTTTAAAAACATTGGAAGAGGAGTTCCCCCGCGTGAAGAGCGCGCTTGAAAGCGAAAAAGAGAAACTTTGAATTCAGCTATCAGCTATCAGCTTTCAGCTAAAAGTTCGAACCACTGATTACACAGATTTCTCAGATATTTTTTGCGCTATCTGTGTTATCTGTGTTATCTGTGGTTGAATACTTGCCCTGACGGCTGACGGCTGATGGCTGAAGACTGACGGCTGATGTTGGAATTGACTATCGAGAATCGCGACAGAATTTATTTGATAGGCTTCCTGTTGGGAGCGGGGTTGCTTTTGTTTGCAGGGCGCAATCTGCTCCAACAATCGGTGCTTGTGACCTGGGGGCTTACATTCGGAGGGACGACCGCCGCAGCCGTCTTGCTCGTGGCGCTATACAGGGTCCGTTTGGAGTTGCAGGCCAGTCGCCATCAACTCGCCATAAGGGAAGCCGAGTTGAATTTCGCGCGCGAAGTTCAGCGGTCACTCTTTCCGCGACAACTGCCCCAGGGCGGAGGGCTGGAGTTTGCGGGCGTATGCATCCCCGCGCGCGGCATCAGCGGAGACTATTACGACGTTTTACAATTGCCGGACGGGCGACTGATCTTCGCCATCGCCGACATCAGCGGCAAGGGCATATCGGCGGCGATATTGATGGCCAACCTTCAAGCCGTGCTGCGCACCCTGGTCGAAACGAGCCGGTCGCCCGGCGAGGTCTGTTCGCGGCTCAACCATCACCTTCATCAGGTGACCGACGAATCGAAGTTCGCCACATTCTTCTTCGCTCAATGGGATCCGGCAAGGCGTCTCCTGTGTTACATCAATGCGGGACACCACGCGCCTATCTTGATGGGTTCGCATCGCGGACGGAGACTCGATCAAGGAGGGGTGCCGCTCGGCATGTTCCCCGACTCGGAATTTCACATGGGCGAATTGGCCCTCGAACCGCGAGACCTGCTCGTGCTCTATTCCGACGGAGTGACCGAGGCGGCATCCGTAGGCGGAGAAGAGTTCGGCGAAGGGCGGCTGACCTCCATAGTCGAAGCGCACAGCGACCGCCCGCTCGTTGAAATCAAGGGGCATATACTCGATGCTGTGCGCAATTGGTCGGGCAAAGAGCTTGAAGACGACGTTACGCTTCTGATCGCAAGGGCGACCGAATGACGAATAAGGAGGGGCGCGATGTATAAAGACGAGCACGGACTCAGGGACCACATACGATTATTGATGCCGCTGTTTGGCTTTATCACTGCCGTGTGGCTGCTCCGTTTCGTACTGGGCGCGGTCGGGGTTTCGCACTGGCTGCTGAAAGCCGCAAGCGTGACGGTGGCGGCATCGCTTGCGGTCCTGCTGTCCGTGCTGTTTATACATGTCAGGCGGTTCGGCGGTTACGCGAGCGTCGTCATGTCTTCATTGCTTCTGGTTGCGTGGGGGCAATTGCTCATAGTCGCGGCGATACTCTTTTCTGTTGTCACAGGGCTGGACAATATATATGTCGCGCCGGAGTTTTCAGTCCCTCGCGATGATAACCTCCACCTGCGCCACATCCTCGGCCATTTGACGCTTGGGATTGGAGCGGGCACCTTGTTTGGCGCGGGGACGGGATGTCTTCTGCTGTGGTTGCTCAGGTGGCTCGTGCCTATGGAGGCGCGCGAATAGATTTTGGTCAGGCGGTCCCGGCTATCAGCTATCGGCTATCAGCTATCAGCTATCAGCTATCAGAAGTATGATCTGAAGACTGATGGCTGACGACTGATGGCTGAAGACTGACGGCTGACGGCTGATGTCGGTTTACAACTTTTTTCAAATTCGTTATGACCTTTTACATCGAGACGACGTACACTCAGGGTTGTAAGGAGGATAAAACTTTCAGATGATCGGCAGAAATTTTAAAATTGCATTGTTACTCGGCTTTCTCACGTTGGCATTCGATCAACCGGTTGCGGCGCAGGATTGGCCCGGTTGGCGGGGACCGAATCGGGACGGCGTGGTGACGGGGTTTGCCGCACGAAAGAACTGGCCCGATAAATTGAAACTGCTATGGAAGGCAAACGTCGGGACGGGCCATGCGTCGCCCGTCGTCTCTGGAAAGCAGATATTCATTCACACGCGGCAGCAGGAACGCGAGGTAGTCTCAAACCTCGACCTCGATACGGGAAAGCTTTTGTGGCAGGAGAGCTATCCTGTTTCTTACACGATGAACCCGGCGGCGGTCTCTCACGGCAAGGGACCGAAATCGACTCCCGTAGTCCACAGCGGGCGGCTCTACACCCTCGGCATCAGCGGCATAATTTCGTGCTTCGATGCGAAGACCGGAAAGCTGCAATGGCGAAAGGATTATTCCAGCCGGTACAAATACACCTCGCCCTTATACGGCACGGCGATGTCGCCAATGGTCGAGGGAAATCTTTTGATCGCCCACATTGGAGGGCACGGCGCGGGGGCGCTCACGGCTTTCGATGCGGCGACGGGAGAGGAGAGATGGAGTTGGAAAGAGGACGGTCCCGGATATGCTTCGCCCATCGCTGTCGTTTTCGATGGGGTCGGGCAGGTAGTCACTCAGACTCAACAGAATATAGTCGGGCTTGAAGCGGCGACCGGAAAACTTCTATGGAGCATTCCGTATACGACCCCATACACTCAAAACATCGTCACCCCGCTCATCTACAACCATACACTGATCTATTCGGGACTCGACAAAGGCACGACGGCCGTAAAAGTAATCAGGCGCGGCACCGCATGGGCGACCGAACGGGTATGGCATAACTCAGAGGTTTCGATGTACATGAGTTCGCCCGTATTGATAGGCGATTTTGTGTACGGGCTGTCGCACAAACGCAAGGGGCAATATTTCTGCATGGATGCGCGCACGGGCAAGACCGTCTGGACGAGCGAGGGCCGCGATGGAGATAACGCGGCCATAGTAGTAGCAGGCGGGGCGCTCTTGCTCTTAAACGACAGCGCGGAGTTGATCGTAGCAAGGGGAAGCGATAAGGCATTCGAGCCATTGAAAAAATACGAGGTGGCCGACAGCCCGACCTGGGCGCATCCCGTAGTCGTCGGCAATCGAGTATTGATAAAGGATGCCGAGAGCCTCGCCCTCTGGAGTTTGGATTGACGGCAGACTCTTTGGGCCGGTGATTCAACAACTGTTTTGTATAAGCGGCCTGCGCGGGTGATGTCGCGTAGAGATACGAAGAAATGTCCAGCATCGGGGAGTTGTAGAGAAACTATAGAATCACTGGTTAGCTGCGGAGGACAAGATATGGAAAAATTTTCTTCTACACCCATACCCATTGACCAAACCTACAGCGACTTATTGTCCGACCTCCATGCGGATAGCCCAACTTTGGCTACAGTGCTGGATCGAGCCTATAGAAATCGTCTCTCTCGTTGCATGCGATATGCGCATGGGGCAACATTCAAAGGCATCGATGAGTTGCTCGCATACCTTGCTAAGACTGAAAAAGAGTTCACTCAAGAGCCTCTATTAATGAAGATGCAACGTCTCGTGACCCGAGCTCGCAGTGATTTTGAAGCAGGGATCGAAGCCCTATTGACGGGATTGCACTCCGTACTCTTTGACGCGATGCGGGATGTTATGGAGATAGAGTTTCTTCTTCGCGACTTCCTCATATGGGCGGATCATATTGACGAGTGGCTTAACTGCACTGAGGAAGAACGCTATAACAAGTTTCGCCCTGCGATCCTACGGCAACGATATGCTACCCACTGCGGGCACCAGCCTCAAGATATGCAAGAGGCTACTGACTATAAAATGCATAGTCGATTCCTTCACGTGACGCCCTTTGATAACCCTATCGGTACTCGTGGTTTCGTAGACGATGACCATCCATCTGTAATGGGCGCATGCTTGTGGGAGATCATGGCGCATGCAAAACGTATCGTTTTTTTAATTCATCGGCTGCGGCATTCCATTCCTATAGATGTAGAATTGAATCCGGGTAATGGACCTGATCTCCCAAGATTTCAAGATGCATGGGAACGCTGCTACCTCAGATACGCTATGTGGTGGTCAGACCTGGATAACAGCAGCTAATAAAGGCATGGAGCCGACTGCTTACAGCTTGCGCTTCGCTCTAGGTTTCGGCAGCAAATCATGCCTGGCGTTACGCCGACCGCGTTTGCTGCTGAACATATCATCGAGCAGTTCTGCGGATTTTAAGCGATGAACAAGCATCAGTATGTGAAGCGTTGAAATTTCCAGGTGACCGATGATTACGATGCGACCCATCGGTATGATAAGAAGCCCTTTCACTGAGACATCAGAGATACCGAAAGGCTGCGACGCTCGTCACGAGTATGAACTCCTGAGCAGGCCCCGACCGACACGAGGCCGCACGGGGTATTCGCTACAAGGTCGCCGCGACGACCGAACCCCGTAGGACTGACAGCGGTGCGACTGCTTGGTCGGTAAGGCAGGAACCTGCATGTGGTCGGGGTGGACATGCTCGACGGGACGCCGATACTTGACATAAAGCCATACCTGACGAGCGTGCCGACCGAAGAGTTGAGGCGCGGATGGTTGGCAGAGGCCGAAAAGAGAAAGAGTGACCGAAGCGGGTCTTGAACGGGTATTCACACAGGTTATACTTCGCGCGGGACAAAATGAAAGTTTTTCCACAGCGGAATACATATTTGGAGTGCGCCGCGAGCGGCGGCGCTTTGGATGCAACCGCAATGAATAGATTCATTGTGGGCTGCTGCGGAAAAGAAGTCGCTTAACGATCCATCCAATGAATTCGGACTGCGAACCATGCACAGGGGCTGTGAGGGATGTTGCTCTTGATTTAATGACTAAAAAGTGATAATTATTGCGCCACGCCCATGCGGCGCAAGGAGTCAGGGCTTGTGATAATGCTTCACAAGCTTGACTGAGGAGCAGGAGAAAGGGTTATGCCAATCTATTTTGTCGCTCAAAAACTGCCGACGCCGCGCATTAGCCACATCGTTCCAAACCCGGAGGTGAGAAGACATGGCCACCAATGACGACACCGCCCAAACGCGCTTTGAGCGGATTCAGCGAATTCTGCATGACGCCGCCGAAGGGCGCGACGCGGCTTACGGCGGGCAAGCGTTGTGGGAGTATTCCCGCGATAAGTTGATGGAATCCAGTCTGCACGGTGTTCCCCTGATCGCGCCTGAACGTGAAGCGACCGGCTCGTGCTGTGATCATCACACCGATAGTGCGCCGAAAGCCGGAGGACGCGGCGAGCGATCGGGGATCGTTCAGGGTTTGCGCGGGCAGGGTTTGTTTGACGGCTCACAGTTGCCGCCGCTGCCGTGGGGCGGCAAGGCGGTTGCCGCCGCCGACATTCAATTCATCAGCGACTGGATAGACGATGGCTGTCCGGCCGATGACGCCGCGCCCGGCGCTTATGATCTGGTCACGCTCAAGGCCAGGCCGATCAGCATCAGCGCGGCTCAGGTCGTCGAGCTGGCACAGCCCGTCAGCCGACTCGATGTCAACGAATATAAATATCAACGCGGCGAACTCAAACAGCGCATGAACCTCGATTGCATGGACGAAAAGCAGGTCGAGAAACTGCGCCTCGCTTTTCGCCGCCTGTACGAGTTGAACAAGTGGCCCGAAGACAGCCGCAACTATAACAACCTCGCGTTGATTCATCAGAACCATTGCCAGCACGGCTGGGAGCGATTCCTGACCTGGCACCGCATCTATCTCTACGAGTTCGAGCAGGGGATGCAAGATGTTTGCCCCGGTGTGACCATGCCTTACTGGGACTGGACGATGCCGCAGTACAGGCCCGATCAGCCGGACGAGGGCTGGCGGATTCCCAAAGCGATACAGGCATATTTGATCGAAGAATCGCCGGCCATCCTCATCAAAGGCGGCATTCCGAAAGCGGAAGTCGATAAGCTCGACGCGCTCGTAGTCACAAGCGACCTGCCGCCTGCTGAAGCCAACAAACGAAAGTTCCCGACCCTTACACAGTTCTTCGCGGCGGTCAAAGAGACCCATTTCGACATGGATTACACGAAGGGTGAGTACTACAACCGTTTCATCGACGCGCTGCTCGATGCAAACGCCTTGTGGTATCCGTTGCGTTATCCAGGCGAGTATCAGGATAGCTCCGGCAAGCCTTCGACCATCAACAAAGTGATTCATTATCACTATCCGTCGGCTGACGACATAGAGCAGATTCTCAGCCTGCGGACGTTTCGGGATTTCGGCGGCGGCAGCCTCTATAACGACTCGTTCGGCTTTCTCGACCAGAACCCGCACAACACCATGCATATATGGACGGGCGGCCAGAACCCGCTCTATGACCCGAACCAACCGGCCCCGCGTGAAGAGCAGGTGCAGAGGCCGAGGCATCGCAACCGCGCGGTGCAGGTCGCGGGCCGCAAGTTTCACAAGCGCGAAGACCTATACACGCAGCCGCAGTTCGGCGATATGTTCAGCAACCTGACGGCCTCCTATGATCCTGTCTTCTGGCCTGTGCATGCGAATGTTGACCGGCTCTGGTGGGAGTGGCAGCAGCGGCATCCCGACTCAGGTCCGGCCGATCTCGACGCGGTGCTGACGCCCTGGAGCTATACGGCGCGCGATACGCTGGATATGTACCGCTTCGGCTACGAATATGTGAAGAGTACCTGCATCATTCCGGTCGGCGTAGGCGCGCCGGTCGGGCGCTTCGTGTCGAAGAAGATCGGCATCGCGCGTAGCGTGCGCGACTCGTTCCGCGAGGCCGAGGTCCGCCTGCACCGCGTCCCGCAATTGATTCGCTCGTGCTTCGTCCGCGTCTTCCTCAACCTGCCCGAAGCCGACGCCGCGACGCCCATCGATCACGATCATTACGCGGGTTATCTGGCCATCTTCGGTCACGGCGATTGCTACGGCGGGCCGGGCCATTGCGACATTCCGCCGATGCGACGGCGCGACTACGACCTCCGCCCGCGCGATCACAACACGCCGCGCAATCATCGCATCAACGTCACGAAGTGCGCCCGCCGATTGTTCGACGCCGGCGCGACCTCACTGCAAATCACGCTGATCGTCATAGGCGTGGACTACAGGGAAGACAACGAACTGCTCAGGCTCGAAGGCGTCTCCCTGAATTTTCTCGATTGAGAGGATGCCATGAAGAAAGACTGCGACTCGGCCCAGGTGTACCGCATTCATCCCGCCATCGGCATCGCGCGATTAGGCGATAGCCTGTATGAGTTTTGCATCTCGCCCGAAAAGCCTGCGGCTTTGCCGATCGACTGCGACGCGGAGGGCAATCCGCGACTGTCGCCCGACGGAAAGACGGAATTGACGATCAGGAATTTCAAGGACAAGCAGGGACGCATCAAACGGCAGGCGGCGCGCTTTCACCTTTACGTCTACGATGAAAAGAGTCCGTGTGGCCGCCCGCTCAAAATCGGCGACCCCATCGAAGGCGGCGGCAATCGCGGCACGCTCGTCGACATTCAATGGCAGGTCTATCTCGCCAACAAAAAAGCTTCGTGGTATGAGTTCGACGCGCTCAAAGGCGAACACGGTTACGGCGCAAGTCACAAGCGGCGCAACGCTGACATCACCGATGCGGAAGCCCGCCAGAAATTGATCATCGATCCGGGACCGCAGGTCGCGGGCGCCACCTCCCGCCGCAGCGTTTCGCTTAGCCGTGCGCGCGATGATGTCTATGCGCCGACTTTTCCGCCGCCGCTCGATCCGCATTCGATAGACACGCTCGGCGACTTGAAGACGGACGATCACGGGCGCTTGCTCGTGCTCGGCGGTCATGGCGATTCAGGCACAGCGAATAGGGGTCTCGGTCATCCGCGCATCGATACCTATGCCAACAACGATGGCTGGTTCGATGATACGTCGGACGGCGTGGTGATGGCGCGGCTGGTGATGTTTTCCGAGGAAGTCGGGCGACTGCGATACATTGATGTCGAGTATCCGGCGTGGGTGATTGTCGGCTATCCGGCCTATGTGCCGGAGATTCTCGACATCGTCACGCTCGATGATGTGGTTTATGACCTCGCCATCCGCCAGTTCGCTTATCGCACCGATCTCTACGGCGAGGCCGGAACCTTCGACGATCCGCAAAAGATCGATCCGCAAGACGCCGGCGCATTGATGCACTGGAAGCGCGGCAAGCTGGAGTGGAACCCGGATTATAAGCCCTGGTTCTACCGCGACATCTGGCCGATTCTCTTTCGCGCCGACGAGATGACTCACCTGACAAACGTGCTGGAGCAATCCAACTTCCCGCACAACCAATCGCCGAGAGGCAACTTCGACCCGGATAAGCTCTCAGTTCCGCCCTTCGTCAATAACGCCGCGCTGGAAAGAGCGAGAGCCGAAGCTGTCAGAAAGCATCGATCCGGCGAGTTGTTTGTCGAGATGCTTGAGCCGACGCTTGCCCTGTCGGACGAACGGCTCAAAGCCAAGTCGGCGTTGACTGTCTCTCTGTTCATGCAAACGCTCGGCGAGCAGGACAGCCGCGAACGGTTGCGCAAAGCCGTCAGCGCGTTTGTTAAAGTCATCGCATCGCTCGCCAAAGAAAACCATGCTGACGGCCTGGGCGATGACCCGGCGGAATATCTGAAGCGGTGGAAAGAGGTTTACAAAGAAGCTCTGGAAGCCGCCGAAGAGAGCCCGTTCAAGAAGAAGTATTCGGCCGCCAAAGAGACGCTTGAGAACGTAGTCAATCGGGTCATGAAAGAGTTGCTCGATGAAGTGACCGGCAAGTCGGGCCTCGAAGAGCAGGTGGTGATGAAGGCGCTGACGCGGCGCGTCCCGGCCGAAGAACCGGCGCATAAAGACATCCCGCGTCCGATTGAAAACTCGTTCGAGCTTTATCTGAAGCAACTGCGCACAGGCAAGCTGCTTGAGGCTCGCTTTGAAAAGGCGAAAGAAGAAGCGACCTACGATTACTATCGAATCAATCGGATGTACCTTTACGACTTGCTGCGCCAGCCCGGCGAAGAGAATATGTTCCGGCTCGGCGGCAGGCCGAACAATCGCATGTTCAACCTGCCGTTGATGCCGCTGCTAGCGGGCGACAATCCGCTGACCAACGACATCCCGTCGAAGTTCCTGCGCCTGACCGATTATCAGCAGTACATCCTGCGGCAATGGGCGCACGGCAAGTTTTACAACGAAGTCATCGAAGGCTGGACGAAGCAGCCCGACACCTACGAGCCTTACAAGGACTGGACGAACGAGACGGGGCGCAATCTCGATCAGGGCGTGTTGATGAATTTGCTCGGCGGCGCATTCTGTCCAGGCGGCGAAGTCGGCTGGATCATGCGCAACCCCTCGGCCTACACGGAACCTTACCGGCTCAAGGCCGATCCCGATTTCTACAACTTTCCGCAAACAGCCGCGCAGGCAAACGCCGGAGGGCTGCCCGCGCAGGAATACATTTCGTCAATCGAGGCGACGCTCAGTCAGGACACCGATTTCGAACAGGGCCTACAGCCGGGCGACCTGACCAAGCAGATGGCCTTGCCCTGGCAGGCGGATTTCAACGAATGCACTATTCAACCCATCGATGTCACCTACGAAGAATGGAACAACATCGAACCCGACAGCGAGGATGATCCGTGGATGAAGCTCGAACAGCAGGTGTGGGATACGCTCTGGTGGCCGGCCCATCGCCCGCTGCAAACCTATGAGGTCGTCGCCGTGCAGGGCGGCCAGCCGGTCTATCGTTATTTGAACTGGTCGCGCGGCGTGCCGCAAACCAACGCGGGCGATCTCAAGATGGTGACTGAATGGGCCAAACTCGGCTTCGTCGTTCGCAATCCCTACCTGACCGAGGAGGAGATCGAGCAGCCGTCGCCGGGCTTGAAATACATCAGCGTCGAACGCACGGAGGGGGGTAAATGAGAGACAATCCTTTTGTTGGCAAGTGGACTTATCGCAGCCTGCTGAACGACCCGGACATCGATAAGGATTTCGACAAGCTGGAATTCGGTCGCGGCACCATCGTCATCGAAGAGGCCGAGTCGCAGTTATTGAAAGGCACGATTGGCGGGCCGGGCTGGTCGCTGACCTTGAACGGCTCGCGCGCCTATGGTTCGCCTATGCAGGTGCGCTTTCAGGGCAAAGGCATCGTGTCGGGCGAAGAGTGGGTTTACGACTACATCGGCTGGCTGGTGCCGGTCTGGCCCAACAGCACTGCAAGCCTCCAGCGGCCGGCAATCGTCGGTTCGGTCGTGCGCACCGTGCCGCATTCATCCAATGGCGGCATCGCTCCCGCCGGTGTCGTCGCATCGTTTTATGCCGTCCGCCAGGACGAATAAGGCAAAAGGCAAAAGTGCGGAGCCGGATCAATAGACAGGTATGCGCTATTTATTCATTCCCCTGCCCTACTTTGCCTTTTGCCTTTTTACTTTTTACTTTTGCCTTGATCGGGGACCGGCATTGAAATCATGCGATGTCATCATTTTGGGTGGCGGGCCTGCGGGCTGTGCAACAGCGCTTTCATTGCGGTCGCACGCGCCATCGCTATCCGTCGCTTTGATCGAAGCGTCTGCCTACGATCGTCCGCGCATAGGTGAAGTCCTGCCCGCCATCGCGCGCACTTTCCTCAATCACCTCCGTATCTGGGAAGCGTTCGAGACCGAAGGCTTTCAAACGGTTCACAGCACCTCATTCGTCTGGGGCCATCCGTTTCGAGCCGAGAATCATTTTATCTATTCAATGCATGGCTCGGGCTGGCATCTCGACCGGCGGCGCTT